>JAQUZA010000040.1 GCA_028691595.1 Candidatus Rifleibacteriota bacterium | reverse complement strand
ACTTATGTTCATCAAATCCAAAGAGGCAGAACTCGAAAGCAATCTGGCCGCGATCAGACAGGCCATAAGCCTCTACAAACGTGACTGCCGCAACGTCATTGTCCGGCAGCTGCAAAAAGGCTACAGCGGGCTGCACAAAGTTCCCGACAGCGACCTTTGCCCAAAATCCTTGATGGCATTGACCCGCCCAGATTTACCCCCTCTCAACGGTCAACATATAATACCAGACCCTGACGGTGGACCTGGGATAACTGTGAGCTTCTACCCCAAGCCATATCTTAATGCCATACCTGTTGATCCATTTGTAGGAGCTGCTGTCTGGACAGTTTATTACGCATCCGGAACCAACACCGCGATTTTTGAAGGCGGAGCTGTAACAGGGGGTGACCCGGTCGATCATGTCGGGGTTTTTGATATTTCCTGCGTTGATAACACCGGCAACCGGCGGCGTGGTTTTGTTCAGGCCATCGATGGCACCTATTACACAGACTGGTGAGGATAACCATGAAAAAACAGGGCTTTACGATCATCGAGCTTTTAATTGTCATTGCCATTATCAGCATTCTGGTTGGCGTGGCCGTACCTTATTACAACGATTACATAACCGATGCGCGGCTTTCGGTGCTGAAGCAGAACATTGCCACCTTTCGCAATTCGGTCAACCAGTTCAGGGGCGACAATCTGCGCGGGCCGTTTGCGGTTCCGGTAAACCTCAGCGGTTCAACCATTCTTACCGACCCGCTTTCCGGCAGCACCACAGGTTCAGAGCTCATTGCCGGGCCAATTCAGATTATTGACAATGAAGCCAAGAGAAGGCCAAACATCAAGTATCTACCATCTATGCCGGTTTTCGCCGACCCGTTCAGTGGCGGCAACATCACCCCGCCAAACTTTGCGACGGCAAGCCCGTCTGCGTATTTTTACGATCGCGTCAACATCGGCTCATTTGATTTTGACCCCGACAACATTGCTGCCACAAATGACTCAGAATTTGCCTTCATCGATGGAAACAACGATCAGATGTATAACTCCAACACCGATACCATTCTATTTTTTGATTCAACTGCATCTTATCCCGGCGGCGTATTGCCTGGCGGTGTAGCCACAGCTCTAGACTATACCCACGTAACTCTGATCGATTCAACCGGCAACTCGTATTAAATTTCTGCAACCTTATTCAGATTTCATTAACAGATTTATGAAACCTGCCGATACCTTTGAGGAAGGACTTACTTTAACAAGATGAACAATGATTTTCTTAAACGCAAAAGAATAGGTGAAATCCTCATAGAAATGCGCGCCATCACCGCGCAGCAGCTTGAGGCAGCCCTTAAACGTCAGCCATCTGTCAGAAAGATGATTGGCGAGATTCTTATCGAAGACAAAGCCATAAACGAAGAAACATTGTTCCGTGGCCTTTCAACCCAGCATGGCATCGAGTTTGTCAATCTCGGGAGCGGCGAACTCAACACCGACCTGATCAGACAGATTCCCGAAAGCCTGATTAAAACCTACAAGTTCATTCCGATTCGCAAAGAGCCCAAATCTTTAACCATAGCCGTTTTTGACCCGACAAATATCAAGATGTTTGACAGCATCAAGATGGCCACGGGCTATATGTTCATTAAATGGGTTCTGGCAATGAAGTCTCAGATTCTTCACATCATCAATGATGTTCTCTACCGCCCCCAGAACGTTCTCGACAACGTGCCAATGGATGAGCTGCTCAAGGATGTCAAACTTGAATTCAGCAAAGAAGAGAACCAGTTTTCCGAAACTTTTTCAGGGGCCACTGCCACTGATTTGAACCTCGAAGAATTAAAACGTGAGTCTGACCAGACTTCAATCGTTACTCTGGTTCACAAAATCATTCTTGATGCCGTTAAAATGTGGGCTTCAGATATTCATATCGAATCCTTCGAAAAGATAATTCAGGTAAGATATCGTATCGACGGTATTCTGTATGACATTCTGCCCATCGAGCGTGCCGCCCAGCAGGCAATCATCTCGCGTATCAAAATCATGTCAAACCTTGACATTACTGAGCGTTTCATGCCCCAGGACGGCAACTTCAAGCTCCGGGTCAAAAACCAGCATATTGAGTTCCGCGTCGCCATTCTTCCGTCTATTTACGGTCAGAACTGCACTATACGCGTTCTCGATGCGGGCCGCGTTAACCTTGACCTTACCGGCCTCGGTTTTCATGAAGACGACCTGCAGCTATTCGAATTCAACATTGGCCGCCCCTGGGGCCTGTGTCTGCTCGCCGGCCCTACCGGTTCAGGTAAAACAACGACTCTTTACTCGGCATTGTCACTTATCAACAGCCGTCAGAAAAAGATCATTACCGTTGAAGACCCTGTTGAATTCAAGATTCCAGGCGTTCATCAGATGCAGGTTCAAGAGAACAAAAATGACCCGACCCGCTCGCTGACCTTTGCCCGCGGCTTGCGTTCAATTCTGCGTCTTGACCCTGACATCATACTGGTGGGCGAAATTCGCGATTACGAAACAGCCGAAATTACCATCAAAGCAGCTCTTACCGGTCACATGGTTTTTTCGACGATTCACGCCAATACTGCAATTGAGACAGTCAGCCGTCTTGAGAATCTGGGTATCGACCCTTATCTTTATGCATCAGCCCTCTGTCTTCTGGTTGGTCAGCGACTGGTCAGAAAAATATGTCCTGCCTGCAAAACTGAAATCGAGACCACTCCATACGTTGCAGCTTCGCTGGGTCTGGAACTGAAAGATCTCGAAGGTCACCCGCTCTATCGCGGTATGGGCTGCAAAGAATGCAATAACAGTGGCTTCAAAGACAGAACCGGTCTCTATGAAGTGGTCGAAATCACTCCCGAACTCAAGGAACTGATCGGGCAGCGCCGAACAACCGTTGAACTTATGCAGCATCTGCGCAAACGCAAGGTAAAAACCCTTTCAGATTGTTGTTTGTCAAAAGTTCTTGCCGGTGAAGTTCCGATTGAAGAATATATTATGATCAACATGGGAAGTTAATTGATGGCCAGGCATAGTTCAACAATTAAAACCGTTCTTGAACTCGGCACCTACGAGTTACGGCTGCTCACGCTTGAATCAGCACGAGCAGGCGAAGTTCGCCTTAAAAAATGCCTGTCGACAACAACCCCCAAAGACTTTGTCGCCTCTACCTACATCGAAAACCCGATCATCGACCCGCAGCCGCTCCAGACAGCTCTTCAATCATTGATACGCGAATCAAAGCTTCCATATGAGAACACTCTTATGCTCATGCCCGACCATTCGGCTCTGATAAACCTGATGGTCACGCCACCGAGATACTCGCGAAAAGAGATGGATGAAGCCATCAAAGAAGACTTTGTGCCCATAATGCCCATGCCTTATGAAAACTGGCATGTTGTCCAGCAGAGCATCGGATCCTGGGAAGAAGACGAAATCGTTCTCGCAATAGCCCTGGTCAGAAACAATCTGCTCGAAGCTGGTGGAATCGTGCAGAATGCCGGCCTGAACCCGGTGGTAGTCGATCTTAACATTCTCAATACCGCTAATTTGATCGAACACTATCTTGCCAGCAATGAGAACAAGGGCAAGAATATCACCCTCATTCACCTGGGTCATGAATCAACCTCTATCGGTGTTTTCAAAGACGGCCAGCTGAGGGCGCTGCAAAATCGCCCGATTGGTGCCTATGATTTTACCAAGCAGATCAGTAAGCACTTTCATGTTCCAGAACCTGATGCAGACCAGTTTAAACGTAACGAAATCTGTTTTTTGCCCGAACCATCGCCAGAACAAGATGTTCAGTATAACTTCACCGTCATCAAGAATGTTTTCGCCATGCTGTGTCGAGAAGTATTCGGAGCAATCGAAAGCTATTTGACCAAATTCAGGGAATTCACCATTCACGAAGTAATAATTTCGGGCGGCGGAGCCAACTACGAAAACATTCATGTCGCCCTTGCCAGCAACCTTAACACCAAGGTTCGTCGTATATGCGAACTTTATCAGCTTCAGGTTAACGGCAGCCCGGTTGATGATGCCGAGAAAAACTCTCTTGCTGCGGCATGCGGCGCCTATCTGAGGGATTAAGCATTATGAAATTTCAGTTCGACCTTCTACCTGCTGAATACAAGAGCCTTCCGCGTGATAACATCGGAATCGCCCTGGCAATTCTGGTCATCATCACCACCATTGCGGCAGTTGGCAGCATGTCAATCAAAAACAGCAAAGAACTCGCAGCTGTCGATGGCAGGCTGAACGGTAAAGATGCAGAACTGCGTGACATCATCGATAAAACAGGTAAGCTGCAACCGCCGGTTAATGAGATAAATGCCCTGCGCAGCAGTATCGAATTCATCAATTCAAATCTCGACACTCCGGCAAGCAACATGGTTGACTTTCTCGCCTCTTTTGAAGCTGCGGTGCCTGATAGAGTATTGATAAACGATATTTCGCCGAAAAATTTCAGCAATCTTGCTGCCCCATTCTCTGTTACGGGTGAAGGTGCAACGATTCAGGATGTTCTCGAATTTGTGAATAGACTCAACCAGAGTGGCAAATTCAGGGCCCAGTTGAAGAGCAACACCAGCATTACCGTTGAAAACGGTCAGGCGCAAAAATTTATGCTTGACCTTGCTTATACTCCAACAGTCCGGAAATAACTATCAGGAAAGAACTGTGAAAACAAGATTAAGATCTACACTGGAACGGGTTGTAACCTACGGGCTGATAATAGCAGCAGTAGCGTTCCTTCTGTATTTTCTCGGCTCGATCAATCGTAACCAGCGTCAGCTTATTTCCAGCAAAGAAACCGCAATATCTGAACTGACCCGGAAGGTTGAAGATGCCCAGAAAGACTTTGCCCAGCGGCGGCAGCAGGTAGAAAGCATCACAGTTCAGCTGAGAGAAAAACGCCAGGAAGTTAAGGAAAAATTCGAAAAACTTCTTGAAACATCGGCAAATTATACAATTTTCATAGAACAGGTGCAGCGCAAAGCAAAAGCTCTCGGGGTTCATATCCAGGATTCAACCTACAAATCACCTGCGCCCGTGAGTGGGGCTGGCGGGAACTATGTTGAATTCAAGTTTGATATGCGAATCCATGGGCCTTACAATAAATTGAAACAATTCCTCTGGGAATCAGAAAACGCCCTCGGAAGACTTGTAAAGATTTCGCAACTGGAAATCGTGCCGCCGCTTAACGACCAGCAGGGAAACATGGCAATGAAACTGACTCTTTCTACTTTCTTTGTGCCCTGACAACAGGGGAAAGCACCTATGAATCAACAGGAATTAAGAGATTACCTAAAAAAGAACAAGACAGTAGCATTTGGTGTGCCTTTGATTGTTGCTGTGCTTCTGGTCGACATGCTGATTCTCAAACCGGCAAGACTGGCCAAAAAACAGCAGGCTTCAGGCACGACCACTGCTCAAACCCAGACACAGGTTACCACAGCCGTTGCACCTTCTGCAGCAACAAATGCCAAAGCGCCAATTGCCGCACCTGAACCTATTGTTGCGCCTGTTTATCCTGGCCTGTCAACCAAAATCGAAAGCAGGTTCGCTGCCAACCAGGTATACCCATATGAAGGCGGAAGAAACGTATTCATAGCCAAAGAAAAAGCTTCGGTATTAATTGTTGAAACTGGCGAAGAAGTTGCAGAACAGGTAATTGAGCGCCCTGACATCTCATATCATGGCTTTTTCACTCTGGGAGCCGATAAAGTGGCCATTCTGAAATTAGCCGACGAGCTTCTTTTGACCAGACTGGGTGCGACTCTCAAACGCACAACCTTCTCTCTGACTTCGGTTTTGCCCGACAAAATCGTAATTTCAGATAACTCTGACGGTATCAGGGACTTCGAAGTTTCCCTTTCTCAAAAAGCCGAGGACAAGTAGCCCATGGATTATGCAACCATCAAAAAACTCTTCCAGGACCGTGACAAGAGCGTAAGGCTCTTCTGCCTGAAAAGTCTGTTGCGCAACAGCATTGAAAATGCAGACGAGTTCATTCTCGAAGGACTGCGCGATGGTCGACCTGAGGTCGTCATTGCCGCCATGAAGGCCTCTAAGAGATCGAACGATCCCGAAATTCATGGCATGATAATCACCTACCTCGAATCTCCCAACAGCATCCTGAGAAACGAAGCTCTGCATGCCCTCATCGGCAGAAATCACCCTGGAATACGTTCTGCAGTCTGCGATTTTTTAAAACACGAAGAAGACCCGGCCCTTGTAGCTACGGGCGTAAAAGTAATTGGCTCATTTAAATCCTCAGAATTCATACCCCTTCTGAAGGCATTTTTAAATTATGCCGATGAACGCGTCAGAGCCAATGCTGTCGAATCTCTGGGTGAAATTAACAACCCCGAAGTTGTCGAAATACTGAAGGTTCTGGTTTCTGATCGTAACAATCGTGTCAGAGCCAATGCTATCAAGGCTCTCTGGCTAAAAGGCATCCGCTTTGGTCTGAATACGCTTCCTGAAGAGCTTCGCTCACCTAACACAAGAAAGCGCGCTTCGGTAGCCTACATCCTCGGAGAAATCCAGGAAGACCGCTCACTCGAACTACTTGCCGGTCTCTTAAGCGATATTTCACCCACGGTTCGAAATCGCGCTGTACTAAGTCTGGGGAAAATTGCCTCAGCCAGGGTTATTCCGCAGCTTGTCGATGCTTTTTTCAATGAAGATGAAGTTAATATTCGTGAAACAATAGTTCTCACAACGATCCGAATTAACCCCGAACAGGCGATGGTTCATCTGTCTGACCGGTTTCACAAAGAAGAGAATCCCAGGCTCAGGTCAATTCTCGTCAAGTGCCTTGGCAAAGCCGAGAATCCTGCTACCCTTTCACTGCTCACCAGAGCTTTGAGAGACCCTGACGGGCGAGTTCGCGCCAATGCAGTTGAATCGATCGGCCAGCTGAGAGATCAGCAACTTGCCGAACTGCTGTTTCCCCTTCTCAACGATTCCAACAACCGTGTAAGAAGTAATGCCGCGACTGCTCTGTGGCGGCTTGGCGGCACAGGGGCAATCGTAACCCTGAAACAGATGATCAGGTCTTCACACAAGCAGATGCGCTCTTCAGCGGCCTGGGCGCTTGGTGAGATTGGAGCGCTGCAATTTGGTGACGTTCTTCAGGACCTTACCGGCGATTCTGACCCCGATGTCAGAAGATGTGCACTAAAAGCACTGGCAAAACTTTCGAAAATAACATAAACTGTCAAGCGGTCATACTCAGATAAAAACGAGGAAGTCATGAACCGCTTGAAAAAATTATCATTTGTATGCCTTGTCATCGCTCTTTTATTCTGCATGCAAGGCCGTTTATACGCACAATCAGAAGCCGCCAGAGAATTAAACCGCAAGGGGCAACTCGCCATTGACAGCGGTCACCACCAGGAAGCGATTCAGCTTCTAAAACAGGCGATGCAGCTTGAGCCGGGCTGGGGCGAGCCATATTTTAACGCCGCCAAACTTCTGCGCTTGCGCAACAAGAGAGACGAGATGGCCAAGATGATAAAAAAGGCCATTTCACTCGACCCTAAAAACAAAACTTACGCAGATGCCTATTCAAAGTTGCTTAAAGAAGATCTGGCAGCCGCCGAAAAGGCAAAAAATTCAGGCGAAGTAAATCGTCTTCGCCATGAAATCATCAAGATCAACCCCGCTGAATTAGAGGTTGGTCTTGAAATTGTCAATCAGTATGTCAGTTCAGATCAGTATGACAAAGCTTTATCACTGGCAGAGAACCTTATTGACAGCAACCCCTCGCTGCGCACCCGCTATGATTCGGAACCGATGGGGCAGCTTTATGCAATTCTGGCGAGACTCGAGATGCAGAAAAACAATCTAGGCGCAGCCCGAGCCCACGCAGACAATGCTTCGAAATATTCTCTTGCACAACCAGACTCATTTAAAGCAGTTATCAGCCAGATCAAAGAAAAGCAGTCTCAGGCAGTCACGGTGCTGCTAAACCAGGCCCGCGAGCAAAAAGCGGCCGGCAAAACAGAAGAAGCACTCCAGACGCTTCACAGAGCCGAAGAGATTCTTCCCAACAATGAGGCTGTCGCAGCTGCGATTAACGAACTGAATCAATCGAGAGATGCAAAATCAGCCTTTATTGAGGCTCGTGAACTGGTAAAAAAGGCCAGTTGGCTCGAGGCCAGAGATCTTCTCGAATATGTGACCTCAGTTGATGCCGGTAATTCTGAAGCCCGGAAACTGCTCAAGCAAGCTGCCGAAAAAGAAGAAACCCTCATGAAGCTGTTGGGTCGGCCCGACCGGCTGCCGCGCAGTTCTGCCGATCGTGCCGCCCTTGTTGAAGGCTTTTTGCGCCGTGGCGTGCAATTCATCGAGGCCGGTAACCAGAAAGATGCCGCCGTCTCTCTGAACCGCGGTCTGGCGATTATTGAGCTCGATACCAGCCTGCAAAGGTTCAAAGAAGCATTTACCATCGAACTTACAAAGATACAGACAACCGACACCCGCCTTGAAACATGGGAAAAAGCCCTGGAAGCCCGCAATGCTTACGAATACGAAGAGAGCCTCAAGCTACTGACACAGCTGCCAAAAGATTATGATGTTCAGTTACCCAGTTTTCTGGCTGAGGCCTACTGGAAAACGGGCGATGAAGAGCAGGCAATGACCCAGGCACGCTACCAGCTTGCAAACCAGCCCGACAACAACCGCGCCAGATTTATCCTTGGTTCAATTTTTCTTGAACGTGGCGATAAAGATATGGCCTTCAAGTATTTTAAAGAAATCTACGATTCTGACCCAGACTACCCGGAAATTAACGATAAACTCCTGGCATCGAGTGCTTCTAAATGGAAGACAGTTTTGCCGGTTATCATTGTGATACTTCTTCTCTGGACCGCCTGGGCCCTTTACAAGTATTTGCCCGAATACAACAAGAATTCCTCGATACGCAAAGCTCAGAGTTTCCTGAAAAAGGAAATGCACGATGAATGCATTGAAGAGCTTAATAAAATAAGACGATTACCGAATCTTACCCAGTTTGACGGGGCCCTCATATCAAGAATTCTTGCCCAGGCCTACCTGAAACGAGGTATTTATGACAAAGCCATCGGTGAATGTAAACATCTGATTTCTATTTTCCCGAAAGACGATGATGCCCACACCTGGCTTGGCTATGCATACCTTGGCAGGCGCATGCTTTCCCCCGAAAGTCTGCCCGAGCTTCTCAACCTCTACAATAAAGATCAGCGCAACATCGCCCTGGTTTCACTCCTCGGAACCCATTACACCCAGCAGAAAAGTCTGTCAGAAGAGGGAGTTAAAATTCTCGAGCAATGGCTGAATCTTGACCAGAACAATCCTGACGTTCTCAAACCCCTTGGGCGTTATTATCTCAAAAAGAACCGCAGTGACGACAAAGCCATGAAGGTTTTCCAGAAGATGATGGAACTTGGCTCACCTGAAGCGGAATTTCTTCTCGGGGTTGCCAGGATTCATTTAAAATTGCGACAATTCGACAGTTGTCTGCAGCTTTGTGAGCAGGTTATCAATGCCGACATAAACAATGAACTCGTTCACTCTGTTCTGCGTGATGCCTACAATAAACAGGGTAAAATAAACGAACTGCTCGATATCTACGGCAACTTTCTCCAGAACAATCCATATAATGTTGCCTTTCAGAATGGTCTAAAAGAAGCCCAGAAGGTGGCCGCAGTCGAAGCGAACCGTGCCAGCAGTGATGTTACCCCGGTAGCACCAGCATCTGACCAGATTGCCTGCCCCCATTGCCAGCAGCTGAATTCAAGCAAAGAATATTGCTGTCAGCACTGTGGGCAGAATCTTGTATAAGAGGTAATTAATCTGCCAAAACGCACTGATTCAAGCAGTATTAATGTTGTCGTCAGCAGAAACCCGGGCTGGAAACTTTATGCCCGGCTGTTTTCCTGGGTTCTGCCTGTCGTCTTTCTGCTGATAACCGCAATTTTGCCGGCCGCAGAAGATTATTCAACCCTGCGCAAATTTCTTACCGCTAAAATGTATGGCGAGGCCTACAACGAGATCTTAAGACTTGAACTCAGCCGCGACGAGTTTGATCCCAAGCTCGAAAAACTGCGCACCGACCTTCTTGACCCCACCAGAGAACGTTTAAATAAGCAGGCCAGAGTAAACCCGGACGATGCTGCGATCTTTACAATTCTCGCCGACATCGCTTTTCACAAAGGCAAGTTTGACGAAGCAACCACCCTGATTTCGAAAGCTTTGAACAATAAATCAGGCCCCATGGCCAATTATGTTTTTGCCAAAATACTGTTCAGAAAAGGCAACCTGCCCCAGGCTTTTGACCAGATCGGCACTGTTCTCGAAAGTATGCCTGACTCACCGGTAGTTTTTGAGGATTTTCAGTTCTTGTACGCCTGCAAAAGCTATGGTATCGCCACAGCACGCAAGATATCACGCAATACAAATTTTCTCAAACGCGCCACACCTGTCGATGCCGGGCCTGACACCCAGGAGATCCCTGAAAGCCCATTCGAAAATGACCCTACACAGATCGCCACAGTTCCCAAAGACCCGGCCGGCGACAAACCAGTTGATCCGGCACCAATTTCAGGTGCCAATGTAACCGATGACATCCCGGATGATGATTCACCGCTCCCCGATGCCACGCCCCCGGGGGACGAACCATCTGACCTGCCTGACGAAGACCCCGACTTCATCGATGACGTTATTGATGATAATCCTGACGAACCGGCAGATACTGGCGCTCCGACGGTGGTTGTTGAACCAAGACCGACTCCCGAACCGCCGGCGACTGCGGTGACAGCAACCGTTGAAGTCGATCCCGAAGAAGAAAACATCAAAAAGGCTGAATACTGGCTCAACCAGGCGGCCAGACAATTTGAGAACCGCAATTACGACGATGCCGACAACAACTGGAAAACCGCCGTAGAATTACACCCGGAACTGCCCGGGAAAGATGACCTGAGGGCAAAAATCGATGCCAAGTTTGATCTTTTCAAACGCTATAAAAAGGCAAAAGATCTTTTTGACCTTGAAAAATACGAACAGGCTCTTCCAGATATTGAAGATGCCTACAAACAAGAACCAGATCGCTTTAAAGAAGCTGCTTTTCTGATTGGCAAGATATATCTTCTTCGACCTGAACCCGATTATGACCAGGCTCTCAAATATCTCGATATCGTTCTGGCCCAGAAAGATCTCGACCCTCTTTTCAAGCGTGATATTGAGTGGACAAAGCTTGAAATGTACTACGGCATGGGCAATTTCGAAGAAGCGAACAATATTTTCACCCGATTTATGCGAGATGAAGAAGCTTTTACCAGAAATCAGGTAAACTTCACGCACCTGCGCATCGGCCTATGGTATAACCTTAACCAGACCTTGATTATTGCCGGGTTCGCCGTTTTTATTACCCTGTTTATAATAGTTTTTCTTCTTCGCCTGCTTCCTGCAATAACCCTGTCGCTATCAGACCCGTTAACCGCTGCCAGACGCATGTTTGATGCAAAAAAATATCAGAAAGCCATCAGCATCGCCGAAAAAGCGCTCAACAAAAAACAGCCTGTCCAGATAGAGCGCGAAATTCTTGAAATACTTGTTAAATGCCATTTCGAGCTCAAAAATTTCGTCCGCTGTCAGGAAAACGCCAGAATCATTCTGGAAAAGTTTCCAGGCAATACGGTTGCCTGGGGCTTTCTTGCCAAAGCATCGATGGCCAGCCATGACACTTCAAATGAAGCAATTTCGATGTATGAAGCAATATACAAAGAGAACCCTGCCAAAACAGAGTATCTACCGGTTCTCGCCAAGCACTATGCCCAGACAGGCAGTACAACTGTTGAAGCGATGAATATTCTTTTCACCTACTACCAGACAGGCACTAAAGAACCACCCGTTATCACCGCTCTGGCCGATGCCTATGTCCTGAACCGCACCATGGGCAACGAAGTCATTACCGTTCTTGAAGATGCGCTTAAGTTAAAAGACAAGGTCGATTACCGTGAGCTCCTGGCCCGCAATTTTTCCAAAAACAACCGGTATAGCGATGCCGCAAGAGAATGCATAAAAGTTCTCAACGAAAACATCAACAACATGGGCATTCATGTCGTCTATACCTCGTCCATGAAGAAACTGAAGAAAATAGACGAAGCTATCAATCAATATAAAGACTTTTTGCAGCGCTATCCGGGTAATCCGCAACTGACAGAAATCTTGAGCGGGCTCAAAAAAGATGCCACGGCTTTTTCCTCAGATGAAGACAGCCTGCCTTCGATCCCCGATGAACTGCCAATGCCTGACCTGCCAGATAATGGTTATTCACCACAGCTTGGCGACATAGATATTGATAATTACGTTGAGCCGCCGCCCGAGGGGTTTGATGTCGATGCCGGCTACGAAACGCCCCTTCCCGAGTTTCTGAAAAACGATGAATATCAGACAGATTCAATACCCGACCCGGTAGATTTTTCTTCAGGAACCTATGGCCAGGGCGCAACCTCACAGCCTGCCAACAAAGGGCCAGGTCTGCCTCAGGTTGAACTGCCAACCCTCGACCCATTTGACGAAAACACCGAACTGTTCGATGACTTTTCCACCGATCTCCCTGAAGAACTTGGTGGAATGCCAGACGTTGGAGCTTCTGCCTCTTTTGAAGATTTTTCAAAACGCAACCAGGTTCGCCCTGACGATCTCATTGCCCCTGAACTGCCACGACAGCCAAGGTCAACGATCCATTCTGAGACTGTTTCAAATAGTGGCTTGGCGACTAAATTGGCTTCTGCAGAAGACAAGGCACGGGCAAAAAAATGGGATGAAGTCATCGAGCTGCTCAGTTCTGACTTTGCTTCCGAACGCAATCAGCTGGCTGGCCTTATGCTTGCTGATGCCTGGCTTGGCAAAAATAAGGCTCTGATGGCTCTCGAAATAATTGAAACCCTTGATTTTGACCCCGAAATCATGTCTGAGCGTATCAAAGATGTTCTGTATCGCACCGGAGTAGCCCTTGAAGCTGAGAAGCGGCCAGATGAAAAGTTGTAGAGAAACTGGCAGG
>JAQUZA010000560.1 GCA_028691595.1 Candidatus Rifleibacteriota bacterium | reverse complement strand
CTGCCAGTTGCCGGCGCATTTCAAGCGCTGCCTCACATGCCCTGACAGAGTGGCTTCCGCTGCCTGAATCACTATAAAACGCCGCTATGATAGCATCTCCGACGATCTTTTCAATGGAGCCACCGTTAGCGGTTATGGCAGTTTCCATTGCCGAAAAGTAATCATTTAAAAGACTGACGATTTCTTCTGGAGGAAATTTCTCAGAAATAGCTGTAAAATTGCGAATGTCTGAACTGATTATTGTAACCAACGTCTGGCCAATGCTTTTGTCCTGTCTGGTGTTTTCAAGGCTCTGATAAAGGCGATCAGAGACGAATCGGCGCATCTTTTCGCGCTGGCAAAGGCCAACTGACATGCGGTTGAAGCTGTCGGCAAGTTCGGCGAACTCATCACCGCTTTTTATTTCCACCCTGACGTTTAACTGGTTGTTTTGAATGCTTCTGACGAATGCCAGAAGTGTCTGCACAGGCACGAGAAGTGCATCGGCAAGTGTCTCTGAAAGTAGGCCCATGGCCAGAATTGCATAGGCTAGAAGCGCAAGAGGGATGAGAAAATAGACCGGGGTATGAAGTGGGACAGCCGGAATCATCGCTCTGGCAGTGATTATAACCGGAATGTCATCATAGTAAAGCCAGCTGTTTATAACTATCTTGTCGCCTTCGTTGCTAACAGAAGAGCCTGAAGTTCGGCGTTCAAGAGCCTTGGCTGCTATAGCCCGTAAAGAAGCAACGGCCGGCCCTGATCTTGGTACATGAAGTTCGCGCAGCTCGGTTGGCCCCCTGAGATGCAGGCCAAAATCAATCTGCTGATCTTCTGAATAATGCGACAGTATGGTTGGGGCCTTGTGCCATAACTGTTTCAAAAGGAGACGATTTATGTTGTTGTCGCCAATCTCATGAAAAAGAATGCCCTCTGGCTTGTGAGGCGTTTCTGGTCGAGCTATTAAATGATAAATGGCCCGTTTCAATGCCGAAAAAGAAAGAAAATTCTTAACGGGCAGGCTTTCCCGAGCCAGAATCGGGCCAGCGGCAAAAACACTCCAGAATGAATCCATCATGGTATTGAGGAACAGTTGTTTTCGATTAAGATCCTGAATGACTTTATTCTGGGTGCTTACGGCATTCAACTCAGCAAGAATTCTATAAAGGCCTATCATTTCTTGTGTTTGGATTTTCTGATAGAACTGATTGCTGAATTTGAGACTGTACGCATCGTGGGCAAAAAAAAGTGAATGACTGGCGAATTTAAGCAGCAGGTAAGGGTCGGTTGCACCTGCTTTAAGCTGCCCGCCTGCGGGAGTGGCAGCATAGCAGTCGGCAAAATACTTTTTGAATTCCTGGGTTATCATGACCAGGCGCGGGTCGTTTTCTTCAAGTATTTTTTCAAATAGTTGCAGTCGTTGTTTGATTTGAGCCTGGCAGTTATGAATTTTCAGGCGTTCACTGCTGTCTCTTATCAGCAGATTTACTACAAGAACACCTGCGACTGGTAACATTACTGATATAGCCACTGCCAGGCGAAGTTTGCCGCTTAGTCTGATATTTAGAATGGCCGCACCTGGAAGCATGCGGACTGCAAAGGCCAGCAGCAGAAGCAGCAGGAGTTTTAAAGCGCCCCCGACAAGTTTAATTGCCCGCCGGTAAGCTGACCGAGTTATTGCAGCATCGACTGAAGTTACCAGACAATGTTGCTTCAGAAATGCAAGTAGCTGCCTTCTCGTTTCGGGATTTTTGATACCGTAATCTTCTGCGGCGGTGTGAAAAGCTGTTGGAAAACCAGAAAAGTAAAGAAGTTTCCCGCTCTCTTCATGAAAAAATGGCTGGCGAACAACGCGTGGTGCTATGTAGCGCCTGGTTCCATGCCCATGGCTTTTCAGAGAGTTGCGCAACATTGCCGCCGGAGGAATATCGCAATTGTTGAAAAGGGAATAATAAAAGCCTAACAGATATTCATTCGGGGGAAAGCCAGTGTTCACCAGGTGAAAATATTGGTAGGAACGCTGGTTACCGAAACGGTTTGAGAAGAATACCAGAACACGATCGGCATAGAGCGGCGGGTTTGAAAACACCGAAATAAAATCATGAAACAGGTTGGCAAAAACCTGGTGCGGGTCAGTGTGAATGGCCATATTTTTCACGACAAAAGCGGCTTTTCGCAGGCTGAGGCTGGCGGTGCTCTTTAAAAAATTCCTCGGGTCACCCTCAACAAAGGCCATACCCAGCAATGCCGTTTCGGCAAATGAATTACAGGCTTTTTCGTCAGGAAACAGTTTTAGAGAAGTCCATATCCAGTGATTTTGCAGGTCACAGTCTGCAGAAAGCATTAAAAATGGCTTGATGTGGTAGTTCTGTTCTAAATAGTTCCTGGCTTTGTCGATGAAGGTGCTATCAATGAGATTCGGGTTTTCCTCACGACTATGGGTCAACTGTCGCTGGCGATCGGCTGAACTGAGGAGATTGAATTGGCGGTTCATCATACTCAGGGCATTTTGTATGTATTTGTCTGGCTTAAGGCTGTCCTGGAAGCTTTCCATTTCATTTACAAGCTTTTCGCGGGCCAGAATCTCAAGATGGGCTTCATCTGTTTTCACCAGTTCGGTCAGCAGATTCTGCAGAAATACAAATGGGGCGATCAACAGCAGTCCGGCCAGCAGGATTCCAGTTGTTCTGGTGTATGTACCTGTTGTTGCCGGCATTTTAACATCCCTCTGTGCAAAAAATACTTCTGGTGTCACAGAGTAATGTAACACATCGAGGTTACCGTGTCAGGGGAGTTCGTAGGGGAGGCGCTACTTTTTGCGGACGTATTTCTTCATGAAGCCATTGAGATTTGAAAAAATGCCCAT
>JAQUZA010000559.1 GCA_028691595.1 Candidatus Rifleibacteriota bacterium | reverse complement strand
TCGTTAAGGAATTTTTGCCTGTTCGCGATCAGGTTATCGGTATTCAGCAAGTATTCGTCGAAAAATTCGGCAAAGTTGTAAAACCCTCTGCTGCCAGATGCCCGAAGTGCCGCGAGTCTTTTCTGCATAATGGGGATGCTTCAGAGTGTGATATTTGCAGCGGCTCTTTCAGATATTACCGTTTGAAAGAATAAAATGCTCTTGCAGTTCTTTAAAGGCAATTTTTCAGCAGTAGCATAGCAAATTTCCGTGCTACTTTGCGTTTAGCTTGAAAATATTAGCAGTCTGGGCTTTGTCGGCTCAGACTGCTTTCTTTTTATGAAAAAATTGACACTTGTGTTTGTTTGGTAGTAAAAAATAGTGTTTGTGTTTTCTTTTGCAGCCATTGCCGCTCACCTTATCATAGCAGACAAAACTCACTTTTCAGCAAAGCTGGTTCTTTTGCTTCTATCTTGCATGAGGAAGAAGGTATATGAAAAAATTCGGGTTCACGCTTCTTACGTTTTTTGCATTTTTCGCAACCACAAGTCTTTTATCAGGTAATGAGCCGGGTGTGGCGCAATCCACCGCAAAAGATGCTGTTAAAAAGACTGGATCTTTATCTGACGAATGGGAATTTAAGGGAAACTACCGGTTTCGCGTAGAAATACTCGATGGATTCAATACCAAATTTTACGGCGACCGGCCGGCAAGAGGAGATTCTCGCGATACCCTGTTCATTCACAGACTTCGCACGATCTGGAAACGAAACCTTGGCCACGATGGCTGGAAAATGTCTATTGGTATGCAGGACGCAAGAGCTGGTGGTTTGTCTTTAAGCGACAAGGATTTTAAAACGCCTGCCTTTGATGGCATAGAAAACAACCCCTATAAAGACTACCTTGAATTACATGATACCTTCATTGAATGGAGCCGAAAAGATCATCCGTTGTCTTTCAAGGGTGGTCGGCAAAAGATTTATTTTGGTGATCAGCGATGTTTTGGCCCTGGTGAATTCGGTAATTCAGGCAGATGGATCTGGGATGCCCTGAGTTTCACCTGGAAAGCGAAAAAGGATTTTGTCAGCGCTTTCTATGGCAATACCCTTCTTCATGTTCCTGATGAGTTTTCTTTGAACCACCGGCATGGCTACGAAGGCGGCGGCCTCTATGGCCATTTCGAAGCCAGGCACCTGACCTTTGATCCATTCTTTGCCTTCAAACAGGACGATCATCTCCCGTATAAAGGCGAAGCAGGTGCCAGTGGCAGACTCAGTAACAAATACTGGGGCCTCTATTTAGCGACCAGGCCTGGCAAAGATTTTCAGGCTGCCGGAACCTTTGTAAAAAGCGGGGGGTCGAAGGGTGGCACTTCTGTTGATGCCCATGGCTGGCATCTTCGCCTCGAAAATACCTTTAAAAACAAAAAATATTCGCCAGGGCTTTCATTTGAGTATTCATTCGCGTCGGGTGACTCAAACCCGGCAGACAGAAAAGACGAAAGCTTTGACGGGATGTTTGGTGCCAGAGACAAATTGTACGGGCGCATGAATCTGATGCACTGGCAGAACCTCGATGACCGTCAGGTTAATCTGGGCTGGGTTCCGGCCGTTAACTGGAAAGCTTCTGTGGAAGGCCATCAGTTTCATCTCGCAGAATCAAAAGATGCGTGGTATCTCAATGCTTCCAAATATCGCGATAAAACCGGTGTCTGCGGCACTGATCTCGGTCGTGAACTCGATGTGATTGTGCAGTATTCGGCACCAGCAAAAAAACAAAGCTGGGAGATGGTTTATTCGTACTTTTCGCCCGGCTCTTTTGTTGATAATATTCTGGCAAAAGAAAAAAAGACGGCGCATAAGTCTCACTATTTCTATCTGATGTGGAGTTTAACATTTTGAAAATTACTGACTGCATAAATGGTTCTCTGAAAAATGCCGCTGCTGGTGCAAACCCTGGGTCGGAAATTTCGTTCAGGCCTTCTTTTGTGCTGTTTTTATTGTGCCTGTGCCAGCTCTGTTGGCCTCTTTGTGCACAGGACAATAGTTCTGTCAGCGAAATCACAAAAGTTGCGACAGCTTCCCAGCCTGCTGTGGCCCCTGAGACAATGACAGGCAAATTGCCTGCCAATCAGGATTCTCAAAAGAAACTTGTACCGCTGACCCTGGCGGTGGAGTTTACCAGTCATGCCGCAAGTGCCTATGTGGCTCTTAAAAAAGGCTGGTTTGTCGATGCGGGTCTGCAGATAAGCAAGTTTGACTGTTATGTTACGGGTACTGCTCTTTCAGCGGCTCTCGCAAGAGGAGAGATCGATATGGCGCTGATGTGTCTCGCTCCGGCTATAAATGCCTATAAAAATGGAAAAATTCCGTTGAAGGTTGTTGCCGGGCTTCACCAGTATGGTTACGGGCTTCTTGTTAACCCAAAAAAGATCAGGAGCATCGAAGACCTGAAGAGTGGCAAGGTCATTTTGAGCTGTGTGAACGAAGGCAGCGCTTCAGATGTGGTTTTTAACAAAGTTTTTGCTAAAATGCAGTTGCCGGCACAGGAGATAATGTCGAGGGCGAGAAGAATGCCCCCGCCAAAAGCATTTATGGCCCTTGAAACAGGTGTTGTTGATGGCATAATCTGCCCCGAACATTTTGTCTCACAGGGCAAAGAGCGAGGATTCGTAGCTCTGATCGGTATGGCTGATCTGCAGAAATGCTGGCCTGACCTTCAGGGGAGCGTCGTGATCGTCAGCGAAAAGTTTCTTGAACAGAATCCTGAAGCCGTGAAAGCATTCGTGGCCGTTATTGCCCGATCAATTGATTACCTCAACAATGAACCCGCCGAATCCGGAAAAATACTTGCCGGGGTGTTCTCTGA
>JAQUZA010000039.1 GCA_028691595.1 Candidatus Rifleibacteriota bacterium | reverse complement strand
TTTTTACATAAAGTGGAATAACAACCAGAACCGGGGTCGCGAAAAAATTAACCAGCCCGAAGCCCGTCAGCAATGACTTGAGCATCGGAAACTTTTTCCAGTCTAAATTAGCGGCTTCCGGTGCCGGAACAGCTTCACCTGATAGCTCCACCTCACCAGATTCGGGGGCGGCGGTACTTTCGCCAGTTTCGGGGGAAGTTTCAGCCACGGTCTTTTCTTCGGGAAATTTGATTGTAAGCTCAATCATTGCCGACACGAAATAATTGAGAGCCGTCAGAGAAACCAGCAAAGGAATCCCGAGCCAGCCGATAAGCATTGCGCCAAGAACAGAGCCACCAAAACTTGCCAGATACTGTGTTGACGACTGGTAGGCAACTGCCTGCTCGATTGCCTCTTCTTCGACCAGGGACGGGAGGCATTTGGTTACCGCCGGGTTGAAAAACCCTTCAGCGGTGGCCAGCAGAAAGCTCATAAAAAATGCAATTTTCAGGTCAAACACATTGTTAAAAAGAGCCCAGCCAATGTAGGCAAGCAGCCCTGATGAAACAAGATCGCAGCTGACCAGCATTTTTCTGGCGGGCACCCGGTCAACCACCCGACCGATGAGATTACAGAACATGAGCGATGGAAGCGCCCCGGCCACCATAAAGGCACCGAGTGCAAAGCCCCCATTTAAAGGATTTTCATTGATAATCCACCAGAAAATAGCAATCTGATAGATTTTGTTGCCCGCCTGACTGGTTACCTGCCCAAGCCAGAGTCTGAAAAATTGCCGGTATTTAAAGAAAAACGGAGTGCGTCTGGCCTGCATGTATGAAACCACCAATCAGAATAGAAGGGCACGAAGCTAAAGCTAATCATATATAAACATCCGGACAATTTCAACCCTGCTTATTACTCTCAGGTGGCGGTTTATTTTCAAGGGCCTTTTTCAAAACCAGCCAGGTAACTGGAATAACCAGCAAAGCCGGAAAAAATATCAGCAGCTCAACAAGGTCAAAGGCGGTAAAAGCCGGGCGTGCCACCTCGAATTCGTGGAGATGAGTCTTGTAAAAAGAGCTTCCCACATCGATGCCGTGATAGGCACAATATACGGTGCCACCATTTTTAAGGTCACCAAATGATTTAAAACTGCAATACTCTGAGTGTTTAACCGGCATCGGCCTGAGAAAAGGAGACAACGGCGATTCGTCGTCAAATATCATCCGATCATCAATGGAATTGAAAGGCAATTGCCCGGCAGAGGCTACAAGACGTTCGAGGCCTTTATTAATACGCCGTTGCATTTTATAACAGATTCGTTCTGAAGAGTCAGAGCGCAGGCCACTGAAAAATTGAAATCTCGAGCGAAATTCAGCAATGATATTTTCAAAAGTTACTTCGTCTGTTTCACGAAAATATTGGGGGTAGAGAATCTCATCAGGGATGCGAATTGTATCTGATGCCGGAATCTGATAGGGTGTCAGATCAAAAGCCGCAGAACAACCGGCGGCCGCCAGACAGAACATTAGCACAAGCAATCGCAGCATAATTAAATTTCTCAGCCTTTTGATTTTAATGAATGATACCAGATTTTGGTCTGCCAGTGTTACAATCATGCTGTAGCAGCTTAGAAAGGATCAGAAAACATGGAAAGCATTCAACTGCCCGGGCGATGCTATTGGCTGTTAAAAAACCGGTTACTGGCCGGAAGTTACCCATACAACCCCGGCAGCGATGAGCCCGAAGACTTTTTGCGCCGACTCCTGGCGGCTGGTATTTCGGCATTTATAGATTTAACCGAAGAAGACGAGTTGACCCACTATCAGCCTCTACTGGCGAAGCTGACTGATAAACCTCTATTTTACCGGCGTTTTGAAATTCAGGATTATTCAGTTACTGACCTTGCCACAATGCGATCGATTGTTGATTGTATAAACGAGCAACTTGCAAATGAGCGTTGTGTTTATCTTCATTGTCGTGGCGGGGTAGGCCGAACCGGCACTGTAGCAGCCTGCTGGCTGTGCAGCGGTGGCATGGATGGCGAACAGGCCCTGATTGAACTGGCAAAACTCTTCAGTGCCAGCAATGCGGCAAAATTCACCCGCAGCCCCGAAACAGATGAACAGAGACAAATGGTGATAAGTTATTCAGCCGCTTTGCGTGAATAAACCGTCAGCACCTGCCTGAAAATCTGGCCGATGCGTTTTCTGGAATTATCGACCCCTGGGAGGTCGAATCTTTCGAGGCATGAGTTGAGCTGTTCAGCTTCAATAGTCAGGTGATTGAATGAGTGCCGCATCGAAAGTGTCTTCAGTTCGCCGGCAAGTCTGGTTGCATCTTCGACGGCAACCGCGCCTTCAAGTTCTTTCAGACGCGGCAAAAATGTCTGACTGATGCTTTCGACAAGGTGCCAGGGTTCGTGAAGTTGCTCAAAAGCCTCTGGTGGCATTACCAGATTCACAGGCACGGGCACAGCCGCGGCGGCAGCAATCTGAACACTCTGTTTGAGATATCTGGCGGCTTCAGAAAACAACCTCACCAGACTTACCGGTTTATAAAGGAAGCTGTCAAAGAGTTCTGTCAGGGCCTTTTCTTCATGAACGCTTGCAGAAGCCGTAACAGCTATAACCGGAACAGCTGCAAAACCGGGCAAACTTTTCAATTCACGGGTAGCGACAATTCCATCTTTGAGGGGCATACGGATATCCATAAAAATAAGTTCGGGGTTTTCTTTGACTGCCAGTTCAAGGGCCTCAACTCCATCAGAAGCGCAAATCACCTGCAGGCCTGCCCCACGCATTGCCTCAGCCATGAGCTCACGATTTGAGGCAGTATCGTCGGCAACCAGAATTTTCTGGCCGTTGAAGCTGAAGTTCTGGCGAATTGGTCGGGTGGCAACCGATGTACTCTCGCTATCGGCAAGCTTGACATCCTTCAGGATGATATCAAAGTGAGTACCGCACTGAATCTCACTCTTAACCTTGATTTTGCCGCCCATCAACTCAACGAGGTGGTGACAGATAACCAGACTCATGCCCGCACCGGCATGGCCGCTTATTTTTCGGTGGGTTCTTTCTGAGATGGGCTTAAAAATCTCTTTCAGGTCATCAGAATGAATGCCCTGACCCGTATCATGAATGCTGATAAGCAGGTCCGCAGACTGCATGGGTTCATTCATAACTGCTGAAATATTAACACTGATGCTGCCACTGCTGGTAAAGCGCAGAGAGTTGCTCACCAGATTACAGATAATCTGCCTGACTCTCAGTTCATCGAGCATCAGAGTCGGAGGAACACCCGCATCTACGGAGGTTTTAAATTCAAGACCACGCTTTTCGGCCTCTGAAACAAACATCTGCCTGATGTCAGCAATCATATCGACCATGCGCACAGACTCGCGCACAAGTTCTATACGCCCTGCCTCAAGACGGCTGAGATCGAGCATGCTGTTGAGAATATTTACCAGACTTCTGCTGGAAGACAGAATCGATGAGACATAATGCTCGGCTCTTGAATCCTGGAGCATCGGCAATAGAAGCTCACTGAACCCGATGATGGCATTTAATGGCGTTCTGACTTCATGGCTGACACTGGCAAAAAATTCTGATTTGTGGCGGCTTTCAGCGACAGCTGATTCAACAGCACAAGAAAGTTTCTGCTCTGCTTCTTTCTGGTGGGTGATATCGACAAATACACCCTGAATGAACCCCGGGCGACCATCGATAATAATTTCGGATCTGGCGGCAACAACCCCCAGCCAGCGAATCGAAACCTTTTGACCGACATCGACCCGGCAAATTCTGAACTCAATTGAATTTTTGCTCTGACCGGTGCTTTCGCCCCGACGAATCTTATCGATACCACGACTAAAAAGAGCCAGGTCTTCAGGGTGGATAATCCGTTGCAGAATCTTAAGGGTTGTAACCTCAGGAATCCCTGGCCCCAGCAGTTCAGGTACGGCTCCCTTCAGTTTGAGCTGACCGCTGACTGGCTCCAGTTGCCAGATTACTAGACCTGATGCTTCAAGCCCCTGTCTGAGGAACTCTTCATCGCTGCGTAGACGTTCATCGAGCAATTTGCGCTCAGTTATATCGAGAAGCCCGCCTTCGCAATATTGAATACTCTGATCACAATACAGCCGGCCAAAGATTGCCCCCCAGAAAATACTGCCATCAGCGCGTTTGAACCTCAATTCAAGATTGACCACCTGGTCGCGCTTCTTAACTTCGTCAAGAAAAAAGGTTCTCTCACCCGGGTTAAAAAAAACATCATGACTGATGCTGGCAATAGTTTTTAGTGCTTCTTCAGAAGATGAATAGCCGAGAATTCTGGCCATCGAAGAATTCATATAGGTATATTGATCTTTCTGGCAGATGCATCGCCAGATACCGATCGGGCTATTTTCATAAATCTGCCGGAAACTGTCAGCGAGGCCTTTTAACTCAACCTCGCGCCGCCGTATTTGCGTAATATCTTTGATAAAACCCGATATCTCAGTTTTTTCAGCGTTCCTGTTCCAGAAAATTTTTAACTGCACCCATTGTCGATTGTTACTTTTACTATTCTCTTCATCTGAATTCAGAAGGCGAAACTCGAAAGAATCGCTTCCAGATTCTTCAGTAGCGGATCTATCTTTAACATCGTACCATTTTTGCCTGATTTCAGCGCGTTGCGAAGAATCAACATAAGCAAAAAGATCGCCAGTAGTGCGAATAATGGCGGCATCGAGCCCGGGCAAGGTGTCATGACCGGCCGAAAAAGTAAAGGTGTCTGCTGATGGGTCAAATTGGAAACAAAGGATCTCTGATTGTTTGAAAAATGATTTCAATCTCTGTTTATCATCTTGTTGTTGCTTAACCAGCTGATTGACCAGCGAAAAAGTGCTGCCCAGCTCGTCATTTTCGTAAAAATCGATAAAACTGTCTTCACGCTTCTCTAGAAGACCTTTTAATGAAAAATTAAGGGTAAACAGAGGCTCGGCTACCATGTTATCAAATGCGAGAAAAGTACCCGTCACCGACCCGATTACCAACACGAGAATAATTACGAGCTGATAGATCATGAAACTGTCTATTAAACCAACATAAGAGGTTTTTCGGGTTTTAAGAACAACATGCCAGCTGGCATCATCATCTGACCCGTTTTTAACCGACAGCGGCAAAATCATTTCAACGTGACTGCTGCTGTCAATACCTGAAGAAAATGAAGCCACACAGACCCTGGCGGGGTTATACAGAGAAATCTCGGGCAAATCGAGGCGTTCAGCTATATCCTGGAGCTCAGACGCAATGCCTTTCATCTGCGACCCGATAATCATTATTCGCAGATGCTCACCGTGATGATCGAAACGCCGTGTAAAGTTTGCCTGCTGCTGTAGAATAAGGCTGCGATGTGATGCTGTTACCAGAACGATTGTCAGTAAACCGGTGACCAGAAGCATAGCCGGAAGATAATAAAAAAGGTAGCGGGTCTTGAACGAACGAAACCGTCGTTCGCCCGGCTTACAGACAACATCAGAAACAGCCTGCTTCTGCATAGTTAAGGGGTCTGCGAACTACCCCGCCTCTCTTAAGACTAACCAATTTCTCTGATTTATTTGTTTCTCTACCAACAATTATAAGGCTTTTTTACGTATTTGTGACAAATATTATCGGGCTGGTGGCAACTCAATTTTTGCAGGTTTGTCGGTAAATGCTTTGTACATTATTATTACCCGGCCTATTTTTCTGACAAGCTGTGCTCCTGTCGCATCGATCAGTTCATCTGCCACATCATCAACCTCTACCGGCGCGGTATCAAGAATCTTGATTTTTATAAGTTCCTGGGAGCTGAATGCCTCGCGAACGCTGCTGATAATCTTTGCTTCCATGCCCTGTTTACCTATTCTGACCACGGCATCGAGTTTATTGGCAAGCGCTTCAAGATGTTTTCGCTGATTTGACGATAGTTTCAAAGTGATCTCCCTGCTGTTTAAAGTAAAGAGTGATTATAGCACAACAGAATTTTTTCGGGCATCGACTATTTTTTTGATTTCATGTGGGCAATCAACCCTCCAGGCATCCATGCCAATTGTTCTGGCCGCAGCAATATTTGCCGCACTGTCATCAAAAAACATGACATCAGCAGGGTTACAACCAAGTTGCTCGCACACAGTTTTAAAAATCTGCACATCTGGCTTAACCATACCCATTTCAAAAGAAAAAAACAGTCTGGCAAATGGGGTAAAAACCCCACTGGTCCTTTTGAGCTCTTCAACGTGCAGAGCATTGGTATTTGAAAGCATTGCCAAACAGCCATTTCTGGCAAGATAGTCAAGAACTTCTGCACAGCCTGGTTTTTCGGGGCCAAGAATACCGGCAAACTCCCTTTTAAAAACGTCTAAACCAACCTGACTACCTGTTTCATGGCAAAATTCTCTGTAGAAATCAGAAAAATCTGACTTTCCCGATTCATATTTTCTTACAGACTGCAGCGAAAGCCAACGGTCCTTTAATTCATCTGAAGAAGCATTCTGGCCAAAAAGCTCGCGGGCATGAGATACCCAGTTAAGATCGATCAAAACACCGCCAAGATCGCAGAGGAAAACCAGATCACTGCTCTTCATGATTACTTTTCACTCCGTGGAACGGTGGCGATTACCGAAGTAATTTCACGACGTTGCTCGCTGAGCCTTTGAAGACGAGCGGCTTCGATCTGTTTGAATGCAAGCCAGATCAGAAATGGCACGATAATCAGGTCGTCAAGATAGCCGAAAACTGGTATGAAATCAGGAATAAGATCAATTGGCGACAAAAAATAAACAATGGCAACCAGAAGCAGTATCTTTGCAGACAGAGGTGTTTCGTCTGAACTGATTATTTCAAAATAGCCACTGACACGATTTCGAACCTCATCTATCTGTTTCACAACCTTGCTCCCGCAAAAAAGTAATTTCGAATTCTAACATAAAATGCTGCAAATGCGCCGCAAATACCCCATGATCCTTTGTCGCTCTTGAATTAAAGGGTTCGTGGTTGGCAAATGTCTGAAGTCACCAGACGGTTTTTGGCCAAATACGGCACTTCGGGCTTAACTTTCTCGAACCATTGCCCGGAGTGCCTCGAATAACAGAACCTGGCGGACTAAAGAATCTGAATACCTTCTGCTTCACACTTTTTGAGCATTTCTTCTGGCCAGACGCTTACCTGAACCTCCCCGATATGCCTTTTTTGCAACAGAAGCATGCTCAGGCGCGACTGGCCGATACCACCACCGATTGTCTGCGGCAGTTTTCCGGCAAGCAGTGCCTGGTGCCATGGCAGGCGACCCCGGTGCTCGCAGCCACGAACCTTGAGCTGTTTTTCAAGAATTTCCGGGCTGACGCGAATACCCATCGAAGAAAGCTCAAATGAGGTGCCCAGAACCGGGTTAAAGACGAGAATGTCACCATTGAGACCGTGGCGATCCGGTGCTGTTTCAGTTGTCCAGTCGTCATAGTCAGGCGCACGCCCGTCATGAATTTTACCGTCCTGCAAGGGGCCACCAATGCCGATCAGAAAAACAGCTCCATATTCTTTGCAGATTGCATTTTCGCGCTCTTTTGCCGTCTTGCCCGGGTATTTTTCGAGCAATTCTTCGCTGTGAATGAAGTTTATCTTCTGGGGCAGAAACTTTTGCAGACCATAGCGGCTGCAGATATGATGTTCAGTTGACAGAATGGCATTATATATGGTCTCAACGGTGGATTTAAGAAAATCGAGATTGCGCTGATCAGGCAGCATAACTCTTTCCCAGTCCCATTGATCTACATAAACCGAATGAATAGCGGTACTGATACTTTCTTCGTCGGGTCTGAGGGCATTCATGTCTGTGTAAAGCCCCTCACCCTGCGGGATACCATATCTGGCCAATGCCATACGCTTCCATTTAGCGAGGGAGTGAACTATTTCAAAACGGGTTGCACCTATGGCCGGGACAGAAAACGCAACAGGTCGCTCAATGCCGTTAAGATCGTCTTGAAGCCCCGAATCGGCAGCCACGAACATCGGCGCAGAAACCCGGTGCAAACGCATGGCGCTGGTCAGCGTATCTTCAAAATGTCTTTTCAGATCAAGAATAGCACGCTCTGTTTGAATCAAGGTCAGGTTGACTGAAGGTGATAACATTTAAACCTCGCAAATAAAATTACTGCCGGCTGATCGTTTGTCTGCAAACTTCCACAAAATTCTCTTACAGCTTTATAGACTATTTTTAAACCAGGTACAAGCCAACATAAAAAATTGGCTGACACAGTCCTTTTACACAACTGAACCAGTTCTCTGTCAAATATTAAAGCAGGAATATACAACAATTCTTCCATTTCCGCGATTTAGCACTTCTGAGCACCAACGCGGAGGAGGGAACATAATGGCTTCATGTTCTTGCTTTCAGATTTGATTGCGTATCAGCCGAGCGCGATATATTAATATTTCACTGTATAGTATAATCAACCCGATCGCCGGTATTGCAACTGAATGGAGACAGCCATGATTGAAGCAGCCCTGTATGACCTGTTGAATGAATCTATCAAAGTTGAAAAACTTTTATCTCAGGCAGAAGTCACAGAATACTTCGAGCGCACTGCCGTTTTTGATAATCGCTTCACCAGGCGCGCCCGGAGCTATTCATTTGGAAATGGCCCTTGCAGCTGTCTTTTTTACAGCCTGAACAATAAGAATCTGACTGCAAGCGGAACCGGACTGGTCAGCCTGGTTAATCTTTTACAGAAGGGCCTATGCAATTTCAAACACATGCCCGTAACCTGGCATTTTCTTCCGGGGCTTAAACTTGACAGCAACATTTCCCTGGGTACATTCCGCAACACTGTCAAAGAACTGAAACCAGAAATTATTTGCGCGGTCGAAGATCAATTGTCAGATTCAGAGGCAGAATCAGCGCACTTTTTTCTGAAAAGTGCCCTTACAGAAAAACATTCGAGTCTGATAAGGCACATGTATGAAAAGTCAGGCATTGACCTTAAAAGCAGAGGTTCAGACCCAGTCATGGGGAGGGGTTTCAGCATCTCAACCCCTGAACGCGAGCCTCTTCTCGTTGAAATTCCCCGCTCCTGCCAGTATTTTCGCGTTGCACTCAACACAACTGCGGCCCTGCAGCCGGCAGATCAGGTTTACCTGCTCATGTCAGCGGTGCTGGTTGCAGTGGATTCAATTACAGCCAAAAGTTACCAGGAAAAAGTTTCTTAATACCAACTTTCCCGGTAAGAAATAATTTCCGGAAACAATCGCTTTTTATTAGACAATTGCCTGTTTAAAGCGAAATCTCATATGCCAGCAGTTCAATAACCTTTGTTCGTGCCCGTCGACTATGTACACACAATCACTTTCACGCCTGTCTGCTTGATTGCCCGACCGCCTGCCCGACCTCTTGTTTGACCGACTAACTGACTGTTTGCAGGCCTCATAAAAGAACGAAAACACAAATGAGATTTTTTTCACAAAATCTCTTGACGAATCTGCCGATCTATCTTATATTAAAAATGTGATCAGTAAAATTTTATCGATAAAAAATTATTGATAAAAATAACTGATTGTTT
Source organism: Candidatus Rifleibacteriota bacterium (assembly GCA_028691595.1). Classification (GTDB taxonomy): domain Bacteria; phylum Muiribacteriota; class Ozemobacteria; order Ozemobacterales; family Ozemobacteraceae; genus Rifleibacterium. The sequence continues at coordinate 3,556 of JAQUZA010000039.1, read as the reverse complement.
GCAAGATTGTTTGCAAAGATCGCTGAATTTGGAATTTTTTTTCAGGTCTGATGGGGCTTTTTGCCTGTAAAAGTGCAAGGCCGGGCAGTTGCAAAAAGCCCGAAACATTAAAGAGAACAGATTCAAGACCGTAAAGCGGAGAAAAAGATGAATAATTCGATCAGTCATATTCCAGAACCAACCCTGAGAAGACTGCCGCTCTACTATCATTATCTAAAAACCGTTCTGGCCAATGGCCGGGAGGTCATTTCATGCACACATATCGGCAACGATCTCAATCTTGATCCGCCGCAGATTCGCAAGGATCTTGCTTATACAGGTATTCGCGGGCTTCCAAAAGTTGGGTATCAGGTTGAATCTCTCTTGAAAAGTCTCGAAAACTTTTTTGGCTGGAACCGCATCGACGAGGCCTTTCTGGCCGGAGTCGGCAACATGGGCAAAGCACTGCTCAAATATGAAGGATTTCAGCGCTATGGCTTCAAGATTGTTGCCGCTTTCGACACTGATGCGGCTATTGTCGGCCAGTCTTTTTGTGATGTTAAGGTTTTGCATTCAGACAAACTGACAAACCTCTGCACCCGCATGAAAGTAAGAATCGGTGTTATCTCTACCCCCGAATCAGCGGCACAGCAGATTGCCGACCAGATGGTCGCTGGTGGTATCAGAGGAATCTGGAACTTTGCTCCGGCTGTAATCAAGGTACCCGAAGGAGTGATTGTACAAAACGAAAATCTCGCATCGGGCCTTGCGGTTCTCTCAAAAAAACTTCAGCTGCTCATGCAGTCAGGAAAACTTAGACAGGAGGTCGTGAAATGACCGACCAGACAGACACAATGATGCGAAAGTTCGAAAAAGTCTGCGAAATCATCGAGCGTTACAATAACGACAGCTCAAAGCTGGTTCCGATTTTGCAGGCAGTCCAGGAAGAGTACCGCTACCTTCCTGAGGATGTAATGTATTACGTAGCAACTTCGCTCGGTATACCCTCAGCACAGGTTTACGGCGTTGCCACCTTCTATTCACACTTTGCCCTGACACCCAAAGGAAAGTATCTGATCAAAGTCTGTGATGGTACTGCCTGTCACGTTAAGAAATCGATTCCGATTCTCGAAGCGTTGACGGCAAAACTGAAACTCACACCAGAAAAAATGACGACTCCTGACATGCTTTTTACCGTCGAAACCGTTTCCTGTCTGGGCGCTTGCGGCCTGGCACCGGTTCTGGTCATTAATGAAGAAGTTCATGGCCTGATGACACCAGAAGCTACCGTAGCACTGATTGACGAAATTATCGCCCGGGAGGAAGGCAAATGAGCAACAACATCGATCTGAAGAAAATTGCCTCAGAATTTAATGAACATGCTGAAGAGCGACGGGTGATCGTTTGCGCCGGCACTGCCTGTGTCGCCAACGGTGCCTTACCATTGATCGACGCACTTGTGAAAAAAATCACCGATGCTGGATTGAAGGTTCGGGTTGAAACCCACCAGGAAGAAAAGAGCGACATCAGGGTGTCAAAGAGTGGCTGCCATGGCTTCTGCCAGATGGGTCCGCTCGTCACCATAATGCCCGAAAACATTCTTTACACAAAGGTTAAGGCAGCAGATGCCGAGGAAATCGTCGAAAAAACACTCATGAAGGGGGAACTGGTCGACCGTCTGCTTTTTGTTGAACCGGCAACCGGCAAACATGCCAAAGGCAGCGACGACATCACCTTCTACAAGCGCCAGAAACGCACAGTTTTGAAAGAATGCGGTCACATCTGCCCCGAAGATATAACTGAATACATTGCCCACGGCGGCTATTCAGGTGCCGAAACTGCTATTGCCAAAATGAAACCCGAAACCGTCTGCGAAGAGATTCTGCATTCAGGGCTGCGCGGTCGTGGCGGCGGCGGGTTTCCTACCGGCAAAAAGTGGCAGTTGACCCTGGTTCACAAAAATCCCAAAAAATATGTTATCTGCAATGCCGACGAAGGCGACCCAGGTGCATTTATGGACAGAAGCGTCATGGAAGGCAATCCACATTCGGTGATTGAAGGCATGATGATTGCAGCCCGGGCAATTGAAGCCAACGAAGGGGTAATTTACTGCCGGGCAGAATACCCCCTGGCTGTTAAACGCATGCGTAAAGCCATCGAAGATGCTCGTGGCAAGGGTATCCTTGGCAAAAATATTTTTGGCACCGGTTTTGAATTCGACGTAAATGTAATGGAAGGTGCCGGTGCGTTTGTCTGCGGTGAAGAAACGGCGCTGATCGCCTCAATCGAAGGCAAAAGAGGCATGCCGACTCCGAAACCGCCGTTTCCAGCTGAAAGTGGCCTGTTTGGCAAACCCACTGTTATCAACAACGTCGAAACACTCGCCTGTGTCCCGCTTATTATGCGCAACGGTGCCAGATGGTTCAGAGAACAGGGCACAGACAAATCCCCGGGGACGAAAACTTTTGCCCTCACCGGGCATGTTGCTAATACCGGTTTAATAGAAGTGCCGTTTGGCACGACATTGCGGGAAATCATCTTCAACATAGGTGGTGGAGTCACCGATGACCGTGGCAAACCGATGCCTGACGGCTTCAAAGCCGTGCAGATCGGCGGCCCTTCTGGCGGATGTCTGACCGAGGAACACCTCGATATGCCGGTAGACTTTGATTCGCTCAAAGAAAAGGGAGCCATGGTCGGTTCTGGCGGTCTGGTTGTCATGAACAAAACGACCTGTATGGTTTCGGTTGCCAGGTTCTTCATGCAGTTCACCCAGAATGAATCATGTGGGAAATGTGTTCTCTGCCGCGAAGGAACCCGGCAGATGCTGACAATGCTCGATGACATCATGCGCGGCGAGGCCGATGAAACAACCCTGGTTAACCTTGAAAAACTGGCAAGGGCGGTGGCCAAAGGCTCGTTGTGCGGGCTGGGAAAAACTGCTCCAAGCCCTGTTCTTTCAACATTGAGATATTTCCGGCATGAGTATGAAGCTCATGTTTTTCAGAAGAAGTGCCCCGCAGGCCAGTGTAAAGCCCTGGCCAGACCAGAGATAAACCCGTTGCTCTGCAAGGGCTGCACTCTCTGTGCCAAAAAGTGCCCGGTCGGGGCCATCAAGGGCGAAGTAAGAAAACCTCATGTTATCGATGCTGAACTCTGCATCAAATGCGGTGCCTGCGCAGCAGCCTGCAAATTTAACGCCATTACAGGGGTGTGAGCCATGACTAACAACGATAAGGGTTTCGTTCAGATCAACGGACAAAGCGTCGCTATTGAAGGCGAACGCAATCTACTTGAACTCATAAGAAATTCAGGGATCGAAATTCCGACCTTCTGTTATCACTCAGAACTGAGCATCTACGGGGCCTGTCGACTGTGTCTCGTTGACATTGAGGGCCGGGGGTTGCAGGCATCATGTTCAATCAAGCCCGAACCCGGTATGAAGGTAAAAACCGCGACCGAAGAAATTCGGGAAATCCGCAAAATTTCGGTTGAATTGCTGCTCGCTAATCATCGGGTTGAGTGCCCGACCTGCCCCCAGAGCAACAAATGTAAGCCTGAAGAACTGGCTCGCAAG
>JAQUZA010000038.1 GCA_028691595.1 Candidatus Rifleibacteriota bacterium | reverse complement strand
TACATCCCAGCGTTTATCGCTGGTCTGCTGACCGGTAACCGTGTTTCCGAGAGCCAGGGTGCCTGGAACTCCGCCGAGAAGAGCCGCGGTCGGGGCTGTAAACAGTGGGGCAAGTCTTCCCCGGGCGATCAGGTTCGGTTCATCCTGGCCGTAGAGGCCAAGATAAACTTCGTGGTCGCGATATGTCGTGCTGAGATCGAGATTCCAGACGTTGCGAAAGTCGACACCGGTATCGTCCGGGGTTTCTTTCAGGTTGTCCGGGCCTGCGTAATCATCGGTGTAAGAACCGGCGTGACGGTCGTAAATTGTTTGAAATACCATGTTTATATCGCCAATTTTCTTTTCGTATCTGATGGCATCAACATAGTTGTTCAAAAGCATTGCATGGTTATGAGCATAAAGATTGCGGCCAAAGGTGAAGTCGCCACCAAACCTGAACATGTCTTTGATTTCGAGATAGGCTTGATAAACTGTATTGTCTGACGTTTTGCCGCCACCAATACCGCCCAGACCAAAAATGCCCTGGTTTATCGGTTGGCCGGCATTGACATCGGTCGTGTGGTAGTCGAGCATTGCCCAATAAACGACAGCTGAGATATTTTCGTCGATGTTGGCGGTAAAATTAAGGCCGATAAGACTTTCGGTGAAACTGTTGTCACTGTTACCAGCCCGGGCAACACCTGTCAGACCATTGATTGCGTGATCGTGTTTGTGGGTTACGCTGGTGTGGCGTACCAGCATATCGCCTGATAATTTAACCTTCTCAAGCCCGCCTTTTGCGATGTAGTCCTTGACACCTTCAACATCCTTTTTCAGGAAAGACACATCTTCTTTGACAACCTGCATGTCGTCTTCAAGTGCGGTAACCTTAACGCCAAGAAGAGCAAGTTCGTCGGCAAATTCAACGGTCAGCTTTTCGAGAGTCTGAAGGTCGGCTTTAGTAACCAGGTTGGTGCCAATGCCAGATTCCATCATCTGTTCGACATTGGCCAGCATTTTGGCTGTAACCATAGCGAGATCGTAGCGTGTCAGGCTTCTGCTGCCCTTGAAGCTGCCATCAGGATACCCCTGAAGTATACCCCGGGTGGCAAGGTTGTTAACTGCATCGTAGGCCCAGTGTGAGAACGGAACATCTGAAAACGGGGCGGCTACGGCAGCTGCGGATGAAAACAAGACGGCCGCTGCGGCCATGATTATAGAACGTTTCATGCTTTTCCTCCATGGAATCTGGCAAACTGGCGATGAATTACCCCATTTTCTGATGGCAGTCTGTAACAGCTATCCGAAGTGGCCGTGTTTCCTTTGATAGATCACTCCTGCGAGGCTCAGAGCTGGTTGTTGATTCATTAGCCCGATGAGTTGGGCTCATCTTGAGAAAAGAATATTATGCATCTACACAGTGTTTGTCAAGGAAGTCGTTTTGAACCCTGCTAATCTCTGTACGTTAAATTGTTGCTGGTGATTAAAATTCCTTGAACAAAATGATGTAATTTATTTTCCGGTTTTCCCGGGGGTACGTAAAAATCTTGTTTTTATGAATGGCTTTAGGTAAACTTACTTTAGATAAAGAAATTAAAGACAGTAAAGTTTGGGGGTAGACCATGGATTACGCCTGCCCTGCCTTGAGAGAGACCCGTCAACAGAAAATTGACGAGAATGGTGACAGGTTTTGGGTTATCGCACTGAATGGCTCCGCATCAATTCTGCAGGCATCTGTTGCGGCCGGGTTTCTTCGTAGAACCCTTGCTGAGAGCGAAGCTCTGCCGGTGGTTGTCGACTTGACCATGGTCGAGGATGTCGATGTGGCTTTTTTGCAACTGCTCGTGTCGACAGGCAAAGCCCGACCCCGGGGTTGCGAAATTTCACTTTTAGAGGTAACAGAAGATCACTCTCTCAGCAAAGCTGCCCGGGTTGCCGGTATTGCACCGCAGTCTGACGGCACATGGTTCGGGCTGAAATATCCTTCACAGCGGAGGGCCAGAGAATGACCAGACGTATTCTTATTGCCGATGATTCCGGCAGCATAAGACAAATGCTCGGGTTTGTGCTTACTCAGGCCGGCTTTGAGGTTATGTCAGCCCAGGATGGCCAGGACGCGCTCAGCAAAGCTCCTGACTTTAACCCGCACCTGGTTATAACTGACCTGAATATGCCTAATATCAATGGTATAGAGCTGGTTAAGAAACTTAGGGGTATTGCCAGTTTTCGCTTCATTCCTATTCTGGTTCTGACAACTGAGGGCCAGGAAGAAATGAAACAGGCCGGCAAAGCAGCCGGGGCCACCGGCTGGCTGGTTAAACCTTTTCAGCCCGAAAAGCTTCTCGCGGTTGTTAATAAGGTGTTACCCAATTAGTATTGGCGCAGCTTTTATGGTGTCTGTCTTTTATTAAACAAACGAGGAATCAAAATGGACAGTTCAGCGAACTTTTTTCGGGAAGAAGCTTTTGAATTGCTCACTACCCTCGAAGGAAATCTTCTCGACCTCAGCAAAAACCCGGGCAATAAAGACCTTTTGAATGATGTTTTCAGGGCTTTGCATACCTTAAAAGGCTCCGGGTCAATGTTCGGTTTTGTTGAACTTGCGGATTTCGTTCATAATATCGAGGGAATTTTTGACCGGGTCAGAAAGGGCGAACTCGCCCTCGAGGAAGACCTGATAAACCTCACTCTCGAAGCCCGTGATCTTATGAAAGTTCTCCTTAACCCTGACAAAAAAGTTTCGGCTGGCAGTCGCAAAAAACTTGCCCGCCTGACCGAGGCGTTTGCCCGCCTGGTGGCTCAGGCTGTTCCTGTTAAAACAGGGGCTTCTTCAACGAAAGCCGATGATCGCTCAAAATCAGAGCCGGAAACCAATAGAGAGTCCCCCCCAACCGAAAAAGACAAGGGCTCTGAAGCCTTCAATATCAAGTTTTATCCTCATCCCGAGTATTTTGCCAGTGGCAACAACCCGCTGCTGATAATCAGCGAACTGGCTTCTATGGGTTCTATTACAGTGAAACCTGTTTTTGATGCCATTCCTGACCTGTTTTCAATTGACCCCGAACGTTGTTTTATGGCCTGGGAGCTGGTATTGATCACGGATCATGATTTGAACGCCATCAGAGATGTTTTCCTTTTTGTTGAAGACCTCTGCAACCTCAGTATCGAAAAATGCCAGGTTCACCCAGCCCCGGTCAATTCTGACACCCCTGCGGGCTTCGAACAATTGCCTTTATCAGGTGCATCTGCTGCTTCCGTTAATGCTTCCAGCTCAAATAGCCGCAACTTTGATTTTAACGCCGAGCAGGCCGTGGTCTCCGGCATTAAGGTCGATGCCGCAAAACTTGAGCGTCTTATCAGTCTGCTTGGCGAACTGGTGACCATACAATCCAGAATAAACCAGGCCGCTGAAACCCGTGGGGATTCAGAACTCATTGCTATTGCCCAGGAACTCGATGCTCTGACCGGGGAATTGCGTGATAATGCGCTCAAATTGAGCATGTTGCCCATCGATTCAATATTTCATCGGTTGCAGGTGTATGGTGAATCTGAAGCGGCAGCTTGTAAACGTCAGGTCAGATTTAAATTCAATGGCGGTGATACTGAACTCGATAAGGGGGTTTTAAGCAGGCTTTATGAACCTCTCACTTCTCTGATCGGCCTGGGTATAAGCTGCGGCCATGCGTTGCCAGACAAACAAACAGCCGGTGGCAAAGATTCGCCTAGAGAGATTTCTATTTCAGCCTGGCATTCATCAGGAAACGTCTGCGTCAGCGTTGAAAATGATGACGGTTATGTTTATCAGGCTGAAGAAATAAGCAACGAAATACACCGGATTCAAAAGATCATTGAAGAATTGCGCGGTTCACTTGAGCCGAAGCTGATAGCCGGGCGAAACAGCGGGTTTGTCATCAAACTGCCTCTAAATCTGGCAATTATTGAAGGCTTGATGATCAGGCTTGCCGACCGGCTCTTTGTTTTCCCGCTTTCACTTGTCGAAGAATGCATAGAACTTACCAGAGCAGACCGGTCAAGGCACTACAACAAAGATGTCGTTATGGTGCGAGGTCAGATTGTTCCGTTTATCAGCCTTCGCAAAAAATTTGAAGTTTCTGGTGACCCCCCGGAAGTCCAGCAGGTTGTTATTATCAACCAGAATGGCCGCAGGGTTGGCTTTGCCGTCGACCAGGTGGTGGGTGAATACCAGACCGTTATCAAGAGCTGGGGCAAGTTTTGCAGCCATACTCCCGGGGTAACTGGTGCTACCATTCTTGGCGATGGCACCATAGCCCTTATTGCAGATTTGCCTGTTCTGATCGAAGAAGAAAAGAATTCCAACGCCCTGGAAGGAGACCTGTAAGCCGTGGCTTTCAGCTTTTTTTTCCGTGATGTGCCGGCACTAGATGTGGCTGCTGATGCGATGATCGAGCAGACGCGCGGTCAAATGCGCGTCAGAGTTTGGGTGGCCGGTTGTGCGATGGGCCAGGAAGTCTACACTCTTGCCATTCTTCTATCAGAAAAAATGAATTATTTTGGCTTTCAGAATTTGAATATTATCGCTTCTGATATCGAGAAGAATTTTGGCGAAGTTGTTACCAATGGCGAGTATGAGTGGGGCGATATCGAGAGAATTCCTGACAAATTACGCGAAAGATATTTTTCGCCCACCGGCAGGCCCGACATATTCGCTGTTAACAGTCTGCTACGGTCGCATGTAACCTTCGTTCACCACGATCTTCTCAGCCTTAAACCAGTTTGTGAAGATGTTCATCTGATCATCTGCAAGAATGTTCTGCTTCATTTTCATCCCGAAGAGAGAATTGAAGTTTTTCGTATGTTTCATAAAACGCTGGCAGCGGGTGGAGTTCTCGCCAACGAAAATACTCAGAAGCTTCCTTTTGAGGTTCAGGGGTTGTTTTCTCAGATTTCAAATGATTCTCAAGTATATCGCAAAGTTGAGGCCAGTTGATGAAAGTGATTCAGCTGCAGCAGCACTGCGAAAAATACAGTTGCCGCTCTTACCTCGTTCTGGGCAACTGGAACGCCCTCGATGACGTGAATACTCTCATCGATCCTGGTATCGATGCCACGGTTATTTCTCAAATCGAAAAGGTTTATACGGGCGTTGGCAAAAGTCCGGTCGACCTGATCATTCTGACGCATAATCACTTTGACCATGCTGGAGGTGCAGCAGAAGCCAAAAAATTCTTCAAGGCCAAAATGATGGCATTTTCTCCAGGTGAAGGAGTCGATCATGTCTTTAAAGATGGCGATAAAATAAGGCTTGGCGACAGTATTTTTGAAGTCATTCATTTGCCTTCACATTCTGATGATTCTGTCTGTTTTTACGCCAGTCGGGAGCAGGTTATTTTTACCGGTGACAATACGCTGCGCGTGCGAAATTCTGAGGGTTCTTACACCCCGGGGTATCTTGAGTTTTTGCGCAGAATGGCGAGATCTGGCGTGAAGGTTGCTTATGGCGGTCATGATCTGCCCATAGAAGAAGGGCTTGAAGCTGTAATAATCGAGAGTATCGCCCATGTCGAGAAAGCCCTTGGGGTTGTCTAAGTTCTCATTCAGGGGTCTGGTTCTATATTTTATAACAAGAACGGAGAGATTCTATGCTTGAACATGTAACGCTGGCAAAAAAGCTCATGGGAGGCTTTGTTACTGTTGCTGTCATTACCCTTATCGTGGGTTTTGGCGGCTACTACGGTATTGGTGTCTTGAACGAGCGTCTGGTCGAAATTGGCAATGTCAGGTTGCCTGCCGTTGAAAATCTTGAAGTGGTCTCCAAAGAACTCGAAACGCTCCGGGTGGGGTTGCGTACATTGTTGAATCCCAATTTAACCGAAGACGAATATGCCCAGCAGTTTGCCGATATTGGCAAAGCCCGTGCCGCCTACCAGAAAGCTCTTGAAGAATATGAAAAATTGCCAAAAACCAAGGAAGAGGCCGAAGAACTCAAAAAAGCCAAGGCTCTTATTGAAGACTGGAAAAAGGTCAACGTCGGCTTTACTGAGGGCATGAAGAAGGTTGAAGGACTTGGTTTGCGGAATCCCGTTCTATTCGAGCGTGATATCAATAAGTTCAAGAATGACCACCTGAATCTTGAGGTTCTTTCGGCTGAGCTTCTCCAGAGCGGTTCTTCATTTACCTGGGGTGATGACCACACTGCCTGCGCCTTCGGCAAATGGCTGCCGTCCTTCAAAACTTCCAACCCCGAAATTACCCGTATTCTCGAAAACATCAAAGCTCCTCATCAGCGTTTTCATGCTGCCGTAAAACGCATTCGCGAGCTTTTTAAAAAGGGAGATGTCGATGGTGCCAATCGTGCCTATACCGTCGATATGAAATCGTCCGTCAGCGAAGTCATGTTTCATTTTGACGAACTGCTCGCCATTGCTGCCAAATCAAGTGAGGCTTTTGCAGAAGTTAACCGGGTGGTAATGAAAGATTCTTATGAAGCCCAGATGGTTTCTCTGGCCCAGCTTGAAAAACTTGTCAAATTGAACGGTGAGTTATCTTCTGCCAGCGTAAGTGCAGCCGAAGCAGAGGCAGCAAGAAACCGTGGTGTGGCAGGTTTTGGTATGGTGCTTGGTTTTATTCTTGCTCTTGCTGCAGGTATGTATCTTGGCCGCAATATTGCCGGTATTCTCGAGGCCCTCAAATCAGAGATGCAGCTGCTTATCGAAGCTGCCGTCGGTGGCAAACTTTCGACCCGTGGTCGCACAGAGCTTATCAATTTCGAGTTCAGACCACTTGTCGAGGGTGTTAATAAATTGCTCGATGCGGTTATCGGGCCCTTGAACGTTTCAGCCGAGTACATTGACCGTATCGCCAAAGGCGATATCCCCAGAAAGATCACCGATAACTACAACGGCGATTTTAATGAAATAAAAATCAACCTGAACAATTGTATCGACAACATCTCCGCTCTGGTGGTCGATGCCAACATGCTGGCAAAAGGTGCTGTCGAAGGAAACCTGTCGGTCAGAGCCGATGCCGGCAAGCATCAGGGTGATTACCGCGCCGTCATCGAAGGCGTAAACAAGACTCTCGATGCGGTGATTAACCCGCTCAAAGTGGCTGCTAATTACGTTGATAAGATTTCACGCGGCGAAATTCCACCCGAAATTACCGATACTTACAATGGCGATTTTAATGACATCAAGAACAATCTTAATGCCTGTGTGAAAAACCTGACAAATGTCGCTCTCGAAATAAAAACCGCTGCAGATAACGTGGCTAACGGCAGTAACGAACTTTCTTCAAGTGCCGAACAGCTTTCCAGTGGTGCTAATGATCAGGCAAGTGCCGCAGAAGAAGTTTCTTCATCAATGGAAGAAATGAGCTCGAACATTCAGCAGAATGCCGACAACGCCTCGCAGACCGAAAGAATCGCCAAAAAGGCAGCTGAAGACGCAAAAGCCGGCGGAAAAGCCGTTGCAGAAACCGTTTCGGCCATGAACGAAATTGCTTCAAAGATTGCTATTATCGAAGAAATCGCCCGCCAGACAAACCTGCTTGCCTTGAATGCTGCAATTGAAGCGGCTCGTGCCGGAGAACACGGTAAGGGCTTTGCTGTCGTTGCCTCTGAAGTGCGCAAGCTTGCCGAACGCAGCCAGCTCGCCGCCGGTGAAATCAGAAACCTGTCGGCATCGAGCGTGCAGGTTGCCGGTCGCGCCGGCGAAATGCTTGCGCAGATCGTTCCAGACATTCAGAAAACTGCTGAACTGATTCAGGAAATCAGTATTGCCTGCCGCGAACAGAATACTGGTGCCGACCAGATTAACAAGGCAATTCAGCAGCTCGACTCAATTATTCAGCAGAATGCAGGGGCCTCAGAAGAACTTGCCTCAACTGCCGAAGAAATGTCTTCACAATCTGAGCAGATGCGCTCGGTCATCGCCTTCTTCAAAATTCAGGGAGCCACAAATGTTCAAAGTGCCCGAGTTGAGCATCGTGCAGCCCACCGGCCGGCAACTCACACAGACTCTCACGGTAAAGCTGTGAAACATGATAATATTTCAAAACAACAGGTCAGTAAGGGTGTGAGTACTGCCGCCAAAAAGGGCGGGGTCAGCCTGAATCTAGGTGAAGACATAGACAAGCATGATTCTGACTTCGAAAAATACTGATTTACGCCAGCAAACCGGCTTACAGTTGCAGAACTATGCTTAACGGTGTCCGGTTGTGATGATTGATGCCCGGGGGGCACATGTATGTGCTCCCGGGCCTACCTGACAGGAGGAAAAAAATGTCCAATGAAAATAAGGGCTTAGGCACAACGGTTCAATACCTTGCTTTTAAATTAGGTAGTGAAGTGTATGCAGTAGACGTGGCAAAAGTCAGGGAAATTCTGGATTTCCCGCCGATCACCAAAGTTCCACGGACTCCAGAATTCATGCGTGGGGTTATCAACCTGCGTGGCAGCGTTGTGCCGGTTGTCGATATGCGTCTGAAGTTCGGCATGAGCATGACTGAAAAATCTGTTAATACCTGTATTGTCGTTGTTGAAGCACTTGTTGAAAATGAATTGACGACAATCGGAGCTTTGGCAGACTCGGTTCAGGAAGTCGTTGAAATTGACCCTGCCAACATTGAACCGCCGCCTAAAATTGGTTCAAGACTCAAGGTTGAGTTTCTCAAAGGAATGGGAAAAATCGGCGACAGCTTTCTGATGATTCTTGATATCGATAAGGTTTTTTCGTCTACCGAATTGATGCTGGTCAAAGAGGCGGCATCCACAGGCAAAGACCTGGTTGAACCAGATAATTACCAGGATTAGAAGCTTCTTCTGCCAGAAAGCCCGGGTTCAAGGGCGTTTTGTTTGCAAAGATTGATAAAGATATATAAATTTCTCTGATTTTGCAGTCTGCATGCCTGGAGGGAAACAATGGAATTCATTAAAAAGCTTACCATAGGCTTTAAATTGTCTTTGAGTTTTTTCATTATTCTCGTTCTTATGGGTATTCTTGCTTATAACGGCTTTAATGGCGCAAGAACCATCAATGAAAAACTCGACAATGTTCTTAAGGTAAGAGTTTTGATTACCAATATGCTGCTAAATTCAGACAGAGACCTGCAGCAGCTTCTTGTTTCAGAACGGACTCTGGTTTTTACCGAACCCGGCACTGACCTATTCAAAAACCTGTTGAAAGACTACGAAACCAATCTGCAGCAGACAAAAGAACGTTCAGAGAAGGCTTTTGCCGTAGTTACCGAACCCGAAGGTATCAAACACGTCGAAAAGTTCCGCTCTGACCTGCAAAACTGGGAGACTGACTCCAGAAAAGTTCTTGAAGTGTGCAAGGCTGGTGCGGCGAGACGGGCGGAGGCCGTAACTCTCGCCTTCGAAGCGGCCAAAAAGTTTGAAATCATGCGCGAGAATCTCGATAATCTCCAGGAATTGAATGATGTCATTATCGAGAGAACCGAAAAAGAAGCGTATGCCAGTTTCAGAGGCGTGGTAAAGAGTATTGTTCTCATGCTTGTAAGCGCACTTCTGGTTGCAGTGTTTATGGCGGTTTCCCTGTCCAGAAATATTGCCGGAATCCTTGAAGACCTGAAAGCTGAAATGCAGATGCTCATCGATGGAGCAATCGGAGGAAAGCTCTCTTTGCGTGGTCAACCTGACCGGATAAATTTCGAATTTAAAGCTATTGTTGAAGGGGTTAATAAGCTGCTCGATGCATTGATAGGGCCTTTGAACGTATCAGCTGAGTATATTGACCGTATTGCCAAGGGTGATTTGCCTAAAAAGATTTCTGATACCTACAACGGCGATTTCAACGAAATCAAAATTAATCTGAATAACTGCATCGATAACATTACCGCCCTGGTTTCCGATGCAAATTTGCTTGCCAGAGCTACCGTCGAGGGCAGACTTGGTGTTCGCGCCGATGCATCGAGGCATCAGGGTGATTATCGTGCAATAATAGATGGCGTTAACAAATCTCTCGATGCGGTCATAGCGCCTCTAAAAGTTCAGGCTGATTACGTCAACAAAATTTCTGGTGGTGAAATTCCTCCAGAAATCACTGAGCAGTTCAATGGCGAATTTAACGATATCAGAAATAACCTCAATAATTGCGTGAAAAACCTGACCAACGTTGCGGTCGAAATCAGAACCGCTTCAGATCATGTTGCCGTTGGCAGCAACGAACTGTCGTCGAGTGCCGAACACCTTTCTATGAGCGCAAATGATCAGGCAAGTGCCGTGGAAGAAGTTTCTTCATCAATGGAAGAAATGGGTTCGAACATTCAGCAGAATGCTGATAATGCCGCCCAGACAGAAAGAATTGCCAAGAAGGCTGCTGAAGATGCCATGGCTGGAGGTAAAACCGTTGCTGAAACCGTTTCTGCCATGAATGAAATTGCCTCAAAGATTGCCATTATCGAAGAAATTGCCCGACAAACCAATCTGCTTGCCCTGAATGCCGCAATTGAAGCGGCTAGAGCCGGTGAGCATGGCAAGGGCTTCGCAGTTGTTGCTTCTGAAGTTCGCAAACTGGCAGAAAGAAGTCAGCTGGCGGCCGGTGAAATTCGTAATCTTTCGGCTTCAAGCGTAAAAGTGGCCGGTCGCGCCGGTGAAATGCTGGCTCAGATAGTACCTGACATTCAGAAAACCGCCGAACTCATTCAGGAAATAAGCCTTGCCTGCCGTGAACAAAATGCCGGGGCCGACCAGATCAATAAGGCTATTCAGCAGCTCGATTCTATTATTCAACAAAATGCCGGCGCTTCAGAAGAGCTCGCTTCAACGGCCGAAGAAATGTCATCGCAATCAGAACAGATGCGTTCTGTTATCGGTTTCTTCAAAATACAGGGAGCAGAAAGGGTTCAGAACAAAACAATGGCGCGCAAAAGTTCCGGGCAACCCGCAGTCGGGGCGGCCCGGCGAGACTCCAGTAATCAGCAGAGCGGCAAAAGTGCCGCTGGCACCGCGCAAAAAGGGGCGGTTAAACTAAGCAAAACTGACAGCCCCGACAAACAGGATTCTGATTTTGAAAAATATTGATTATTTCGGTTAGTTAAGCTGATGCCGACCAAAGGTGCTCAGTGTTGATGAATCTCCTGCCTTTGCGTCATGCAGTAGTTCTTGAGTGTGGTTTAACCCGGCATTAACCAGGATTAACTAAAATGGAATCTCCGGCTAAAAAGCAGATAAATTTCGATCAGCAGGCCAGAATGACTGAGGATGATTTTCGTCAGCTCAGTCGTTTTGTCCAGGAAACATGGGGCATCAAACTTCCCCCGAACAAGAAGATCATGCTCGAAGGCCGTTTGCGAAGAAGAATTCAGCAATTGCAGATGAGCAGTTATAAAGAGTATTGTAGTTACCTGTTCAGTCCTGAAGGCCATGAGAGAGAACCACGTGAAATGATCGATCTTGTTTCGACCAACAAGACTGACTTCTTCAGAGAATCTGAGCACTTCAAATACCTGGTTGAACAGGCAGTGCCCGAACTTCAAAATCTGCATTCAGCCGGGGATCATTCAACCCCACTGAAAATCTGGAGTGCCGGCTGCTCGAGCGGTGAAGAACCATATACTCTGGCAATGGTTCTCAGTGACTTTGCCGAGGAATTTGGCGGTTTCCGCTTTTCTATTTTTGCCAGCGATATTTCGCAACGGGTGTTGCAAACTGCGTCTATGGCAATCTACAGCGAAGCAAAAATCGGTCCGGTTCCGCTCGCTATGCGTAAAAAATACATGTTGCGCAGTAAAGATACTGAATTACAGCAGATCAGGTTTATTCCCCGCATTCGCAATCTGATAAGTTTTGCCCGTATCAACCTGATGGAAATCGATGACCAGGTTCGCGATGCCTTCCATGTCATCTTTTGTCGCAATGTGATAATCTATTTCGACAGGGCCACCCAGGAAGCCCTATTGCATAAGTTTGCCCATAAACTTCTGCCTGGCGGTTATCTGTTCCTTGGGCATTCTGAGGCCCTGGCCGGCATGCAGGTTCCTTATCGTTGTGTTGCGCCTATGGTGTATCGTAAAATATAAAACAGGGGCTAATATGGCTGTTCCAAATCAACCTGTTCGCGTATTGATTGTCGATGATTCGGCAGTTGTCAGGCAGGTTTTGAAAGATCTTCTCAGCGAAGACCCTGATATTTCAGTAATGGGGGTTGCTGCCAACCCCTTTATCGCTGCCGAAAAAATAGGCGAAGAAGTTCCTGATGTTATCATTCTCGACATTGAAATGCCGCGCATGGATGGTCTGACCTTTCTGCAGAAAGTCATGACTCAACACCCGGTGCCAGTTGTTATCTGCAGTAGTCTCGTCTCAGACGGCTGTGAAACTTCCATGCGAGCTCTTGAACTTGGCGCAGTCGACATTGTTGCCAAACCTCAGGTTGGCACCAGGCAGTTTTTTGAAGAATCGCGAGTGCGCATCTGTGATGTGGTTAAGGCTGCTGCAGGTGCCAAACTTCATAAGCCCATCGATCTCGAGCGTCTTAAAAAGAACAGTGCCGATGTGATATTGAAGCGCGCAAATCTTGCTACGGTTAAGACCACAGAAAAGGTAATAGTGGTTGGGGCCTCAACCGGTGGCACAGAGGCCTTGAGAGTATTTCTTTCCGATCTTCCCAT
The DNA here is from genome assembly GCA_028691595.1 of Candidatus Rifleibacteriota bacterium. Taxonomy (GTDB): domain Bacteria; phylum Muiribacteriota; class Ozemobacteria; order Ozemobacterales; family Ozemobacteraceae; genus Rifleibacterium. Next base: position 536 of record JAQUZA010000038.1, on the reverse strand, counting down.
CGATTGCCCCGCGGTTGTCATTGTGCAACACATGCCCGAAAATTTTACCGCTTCTTTTGCCCGTCGTCTTAATGAATTATGCCGGGTTGCCGTAAAAGAAGCCGCGAATGGTGATACTCTTCTGCGTGGACAAGTGCTAATCGCTCCAGGTAACCGGCATCTTCTGGTAAAGTCGAGTGGCGCCAGATATTTTGTTGAGGTTCGAGACGGACCCCTTGTTTCGCGACATAGACCCTCAGTGGATGTTCTTTTCAGGTCATCGGCCCGGTATCTCGGCAAAAATGCCGTGGGGGTAATAATGACCGGAATGGGTGATGATGGTGCCAGAGGGCTTCTTGAACTCAAAGAGGCCGGGGCTTCAACCATCGCCCAGGATGAAAAAACCTCGGTGGTTTTCGGTATGCCTTTTGAGGCAATAAAACTCGGTGCAGCTGATAAGGTTCTGCCCTTAGACCGCATTGCCAGGGAGGTATTGCAGATATGTCAGGGCTGACAATACCAAAAATACACGTTAACATTGGCAAGTTGCATGCCTG
>JAQUZA010000558.1 GCA_028691595.1 Candidatus Rifleibacteriota bacterium | reverse complement strand
AATTATAAGCGCCTCGTCGGCTAGCCGGCGGGGCGCTTTTTTCTTCTTTGAAATTCGAAAAATGCAGACTAATTTGGGTGCTTTTTTTCACAAGAACCTGTCAAAAACTGCTGGTGCATCTCAGGGGTCGAAGGGTATGATGCAAGTCACTTGTGACCACCCTTACACTGGCTTTAGAGGCTGAGAAGCGCATTGTTCTTGACTCGAAAAAATAAATAAAAACCCTTTGACTTTGAACCCTCAAATGTGGTGTAATTTGACCCACAGAAATGAAGACTGAAAGTCAAAATTTCCCCCTCAAACTCCCTGTTCTGGGCAAATTGCGCTATTTTGCCATACATAATTTCGTGTACAGAAATCTCTGGGTTTGAGTCTGCACAAAACATATCAACAGGAGTAGTCATGAAGCAGGGTCGCGAATTGCAGTTCATCGAAAATCGCCAGGGCAACATCGTTCCATTCAACCCCGAAAAGATTCGTTCAGCCATCGAAAGTGCCGGCCGGGCCACCGGAGAATTTGGTATGGTAGATTCGATGCGTATGGCCAGCCAGGTTGTTAATATTCTGGCACATCGTCATCAATCAGGAACCCCGAATGTAGAAGAAGTCCAGGACGTTGTAGAGCATGTATTGATTGCTAACAATTATTTCACTACCAACCGCTCATACATCGTCTATCGAGAACAGCACAAACAGATGCGCGAAGGCCGTCGTTCGATGGTTGACAGCATCAGTTCGATCAATGAATACCTGGGTCATCAGGACTGGCGCGTCAACGCCAACGCCAACCAGGGTTATTCGCTTGGCGGTCTCATATTGAACGTTGCCGGCAAAGTTACTGCAAATTACTGGCTTTCACACGTCTACACACCTGAAATCGGTGATGCACACCGCGAAGGCGATTTCCACATTCATGATCTCGATATGCTTTCTGGCTATTGTGCCGGGTGGTCGTTGCGCACTCTTCTCCAGGAAGGCTTCAACGGCGTTCCAGGCAAGGTTGAATCAGCTGCCCCCAAACATTTTTCGAGCGCCCTCGGCCAGATGGTAAATTTTCTTGGCACCCTGCAGAACGAATGGGCCGGAGCCCAGGCCTTTTCTTCTTTCGACACCTATCTGGCTCCTTATGTGAAACTTGACAAACTTCCTTACGATGAAGTTTTTCAGGGTATCCAGGAATTTGTCTACAATCTCAACGTGCCCTCACGCTGGGGTACACAAACTCCGTTTACCAATCTGACCCTCGACTGGAACTGCCCTGAAGACCTGAGAAATCAGTATCCGCTGGTCGGCGGTGAGCCTACGACCTTCACTTACGGCGAGCTCCAGGAAGAAATGGATCTGATCAATCGCGCCTTCATCGACGTAATGAGTCGTGGCGATAATCGCGGTCGTGCTTTCACTTTCCCGATTCCGACTTACAACATCACCAAAGATTTTGACTGGGAACACCCGAATTGCCAGCCGCTGTTCGAAATGACCGCCAAATATGGTCTGCCCTATTTCCAGAATTTTATTAACTCAGACCTTTCGCCCAACATGGTTCGCTCGATGTGTTGCCGTCTGCAGCTTGATCTGCGCGAACTGCTCAAGCGCGGTAACGGTTTGTTTGGCTCAGCAGAGCAGACTGGCTCGATCGGCGTAGTCACCATCAATCTGGCCCGCCTCGGTTATATGTACAAAGGCAACTATGGTGCCCTGACTACCAGACTCGAAAGCCTCATGGAACTGGCAAAAAAGAGTCTTGAAGTTAAGCGCAAAGTTATTCAGGCCCGCATTGACAGTGGTTTATTTCCATACACCAGAAGATATCTCGGTACTCTGCGTAATCATTTCTCTACCATTGGTATCAATGGCATGAATGAATGTATCCGCAATTTTTCTGAAAATACCTATGACATTTCGGCACCTGAAGGGGTGGAACTCGCTCAGAAACCTCTAGACTGCATGCGTGAACGCATTGTGCAGTATCAGGTCGAAACCGGCCATCTCTACAATCTCGAAGCAACGCCGGCAGAAGGCGCTACCCATCGTTTTGCCCGTGAAGACCGCAAACGTTTCCCGGATATCATTCAGGCCGGCACCCCGCAGGCTGCTTATTACACCAACTCCACCCAACTGCCGGTAGATTTCCAGGGCGATCTTTTCGAAATCATGCGCCACCAGGAAAAGCTGCAGACAAAATACACCGGCGGCACCGTCCTTCACCTCTATGTCGGCGAACGTATTCCAGATGCCGAATCGTGCAAGCGCCTGGTCAAAAAGACTCTTACACAGTTCAGGCTTCCCTATGTAACTATCACCCCGACCTTCAGTGTCTGCCCAAAACACGGTTACATTGCCGGCGAACATCAATACTGCCCGACCTGCGACACCATTGAAACCAGACGCATTCAAGCTGAAGCTGAAGCTCAGGGTCACGAATCCAATGCCCAAAACATAACTTTGCCAGTTGAATCAAGGCAGGCCTGCGAAGTCTGGACAAGAGTAATGGGCTATTTCAGACCCGTTTCGCAGTTCAACGCCGGCAAAAAGAGTGAATACAGCGACAGAATCATGCTTAAATCCCAGGACATAGTCAGAGAAGTTATCTGAATTAATGGTTGATCAAAACGACAAAGTAAGGGTAGGGGGCATGCAGCCCCTTACCCTGATAGATTTTCCCGGTCATCTGGCCAGTGTGCTTTTTCTGCAGGGCTGCAACCTACGTTGTCGATTCTGTTACAATGGCACTCTGCTGCCCGATGCCGCCCGTGAGCGCCTCAGCTGTGCTTCAATTATCGAGTTTCTCAAAGACCGCCAGGGGTTCGTAGAGGGCGTTGTTTTCAGCGGCGGAGAGCCCTGTCTGCAACCGGGTC
>JAQUZA010000557.1 GCA_028691595.1 Candidatus Rifleibacteriota bacterium | reverse complement strand
CTTTCACAAGGTACCCATCGCATAAGTGCCCTTACCGACAGTGATGTGGCCGCCGAAATCGAAATTCAGGTTGAATACTAGAAAGTTTGTTGTTGAGCTCGGCAAAAACTGCTAATGTATCAGTATGACCACTGAAAAAAGCCTGATAAAAATTGCTCTGGTATTATTGTGGCTGGTAATGCAGCTTAGCCATGCCGGTGCCTGCAGTCTTGCTCTGCATGACTGGAAGCTTGTTTTTTTTCTGAAAATACCCGTGTCTTCGCCTGTTTTTCCTCTTGCAGAACTCAACGTCGCGTCTCTAAGAGCAAAAGAAAGCCCGGTTTCAAAAATTATCTGGATGGCAGAGCACAGCCTGCCAGGCTTGATGTTGCTGCAGATGATTGGTAATGTTGCAGATAAGGCGGCATCGATACCATGGGTTCCGGTTTCCCCTGGCGAATCTCTGCTTGGCAGAGCCCGTGAGACCCGGAAAGACAAGACCGAAACAATGCTGATTGGTTCTGATAAAATGAGTATCAAAATCGCATTTTTTTCTGACAAAAACTCTGGTTACAACTGCCATCAGCTTGTCGTCATGCAGAATAGCCGTATCAGGGCTGTTCAGCCAGACATGCAGGTGCCATGGGCCCAGGAAACAATAGGCCAGAGCTGGTTCTCGTTGATCTTTTTCCAGATCCCTGTTCCGGGTCGGATAATGTCATTTTCCACCTACCCGATCAGGCAGACTCGTCACAGCATCTTCGAAGATCACCCCCTGGTCGAAAACCTGTTGAGCAAAAAACTTTTGCTGCGTCGCCCGGATCTGGTTATAGACCCATATATCTTCGACTTTCCGGAGTTGCCAGAATGAAAGTCTGTAAAAAAATTTTGCATTTGTTAAGTATTTTTGTCTTTCTTGTACCCCCTGTTGTTGTCGGGGTAGAATTTAAACAGGTAGATTTTGAGCGACTTTTAAACAAACACCCGTTAATGAAAAAATTTGATCCTGAGACCGGTCGCTTCAATGGCACTCCCTGCGAAATCATTCCAGTTGAACTTATCAGACAAAGGGTTGCCAGTCTCACCGCCATGATCGGGTTATGCGAACGCAAAAAGTCTGATCTTGTGGTAGCAGCAATGGTAGATGGCGCAAAGGTTGACGAGAATGCCATCTGGGCTCAGATAGGCAAAATTGATCACGAGATCAGCGACATTCGCAAAAAACTCGATGGCGAAGAAGCTCTCCTTGAGCAGAAGGGCATTCCGGGGCTTGAAACACTTTTTTCAGTTGTGACTGGTCTTACCCGAGATTTGATCGACAGTATTTCAGCTGCTGACAACATTGTTATCAATAAACTGCCGAGATTTCGCTCGAAACCGCCACAGCTGGCCGGTTTTGATCTGCGGCATTTCTTTTATCAGCCTGATCCACAGCATCTCAAAAAGTATCTTGAACAGGCCGGGCTTATCGGCTTGATGTTTTCCGGCAGCGATAATCCGATTATCTACAGGCACACAGCTGAAAAGAGGTAAAAAGGGTGAAAATAAGAATTCTGGCCGTGCTTTTTTTAGTTTTGTGTTTGCCCTTTGCCATTTCTGCAAATGAAATGCGCTTCGGTGTCATTGATTTAACCCTTGCAGTAAGTCTTCACCCACGAATGGCGCTTTTTGATTTTGATAGAATGGGCTTTTTTAAAGTTGCCCCCGGCCTTAGTCAGGAAGCCTTTGATAAGGCCGTGCTTGACCTGAAAAATTCAGAGCCCGCACTAGAAAAAGCCGGGCTGCTAAGGGCCAACGAAGACAAATTGTCTGAACTCGATATTCAAAAATCGCATTTAATAGCGCAGCTGTCTATGCCGCAAACAGAAGAATTTCCGGTTTTGCAGCAAAAACTGCAACAGCTTGAAGACGAAATCCAGAGAATTTCCGGAGAAAACAGTGACCTGAGGCATGCAGCCATGTTTCCCGAACTGACTGAACCGGCAGAAACCCGTAAAATTCTCGACGAAATCGAGAACGAAGTTCTAAAAACCATTGCAGGCATTTCGGCCGAAGAAAAATTTACTCTGGTTTTTAACTCTACGGTGCCGGTGCCATACGGCTATCCGGTGCGCTACCAGTCAGGCGAAATGTATGGCCAGGGTATTCCGGGTATTAATTTTTCGCTCTTTTATTCTTTTCTGGCAAAGAATAAGCTTGCGCATCCCTTCGATGAAACCCCGCCTTCGCGCGAGTTGATCAACTGGCTTGAGCTGACAAGGTTTCCTGAAGCGGTTAATCTTCTGCCGATCAGGCCTTATCCTCTAGTGCTTTCGGGTGGCGAAAACATTTTGTCCAGAGTGATGCAGCGAATTTACACCGCACATAAGATTGCCCCCGAAGTGTACAAGGTTGTCGACTCGGTTATTCACAAAATCGATGAGCCTGGCCGAACTGAAGGGTTTGAACGAAGATAAAAGATAGTTGGTGACTGGCATTTAAATTGCTGTAATAGTTCCGGGAGATACTGTCTATGCTTTCCAAGACATTTAAAAAAAGACTTGCAGGGTTTACCCTCGTTGAGATTCTTATCGCGAGTGGCATCTTTGCCATGTTTACCGGCGGGCTTTTTGCCTTTTACCGCATGGGCAGCCGCATGTTTCTGACCGGCAGCTGGAAGCTTCAACGCCAGAAAGAAGCCGAAAGATTTCTTTCGCTGCTCAAAGAAAGAATCGAACAGGCAGCCAATGCAACTTCAATTAACCCCGGTGCTGCCACGCAGATTACCACTTCAAAATGCAACTTTTTGACCCTCAACAACAATACCCAGATTGCTAATATCAAAGCCAATCGTCGAATAATGCTTTTTACCGTTGCCAAGCCCGAAACAACATCGCTGCCCGGGGG
>JAQUZA010000556.1 GCA_028691595.1 Candidatus Rifleibacteriota bacterium | reverse complement strand
CTTGCTCAAATATGCTTTGCATAACCCGTTGCATAGCGGTAGTACCACCGGTAAGATTTACTACAACCGATTCGGCATTCTGTAATAGCGGTTTGCATTCTCCTACCAGGAACGGAGCTTCAGCAAAACCACAAAACACATCCTGCATACATAGTATTAACAAGCTTTCGTTATCAACAAAACCAGCTCTTTTGCAGGCATCTCTGGCATTTTCCCTGTATTTTTCGCTGGTAATAACAACTACAAACCCGGGTTTGATATGACAAACAGCCGAATACAAAAGCCCGAAAGAACTTCCCATGCCACTTACCAGAATGTTTCCGCTCTTAAAGTCTTTCATTAGCCATCTTCTTTTTCGACTACAAAATCTCGTTCTTAATGCAGTCAATTTTGTTGGGATCGACAAAATAACTTCTGTCAAAAAACAAGGCATTGAGATCCTCGGCTCTCTTTGGAACATGCGAGCTGAGAGAAAAAATAATAGATTTGGCAGCAAGACCAAATAAGGTTTCTTTAAGGGCAACCGCCTTGAAAATAATCGGATTAGCCAAACTCTCTTTATCTACTCCGCCCGATTTGCATTCTATAACGTACAATTTGTTATTCAGGGTAAAAACTACATCCAGTTCGTTTTGTTGCCTGTTTTCAGTTTTAAATACAACATCCAGTAAAATATCGTCAGGATTTAAGCGGTCTTTTACTAGTGAATAAGCGTATTCTTCGAACCAACCGCCGGTTAAATACTGGGTTTCGGCCCTATCAAGAACCCCCGATGCAAGCAAAGGAAACCTAATTTTTTCGAGGAAACTGCTCAGTTCTTTAATTTGGGGGTAATTGGTAGTGCCACCATTTTCGACTTCGCTTATTATCAAATGCTTTTTGTCGCGATATGAACGCAATTTGTCGATTATTTCAGCATCTCTGCCAAGATGATTAACAAAAAATCCGAAAAAATTAGTCGTGTATTCCTTGGGTAGCAGCAGTCGGCTCTCTGACCTGACAATATTTAGCCCATGCGTCTTGAAGTATTCTTCAACTTTGATTCTGTATTGCAAAATCATTTTGTCATCATTACTCTGCATAGGCCTCAGCAGATAGTTTTTTGGCCAGGGCAGGTAATAAAACTGTGAATTGTATTCGCCAAATACTTTATGGGCCGCAAGACTTATAAATTTAGTCCCACCGGTCAGATTTACAAGATAGCTACCGTCTTTTGCCAACTTGCTTCCTATTTCTTGGCACATCAGGTTCCATTTTTCTTCAATATCATCATCAGAAAAGACAACAGAATCAACTTTTGCCTCAAGATCGGCTAATGCCTGCTCAATAAGTTTCAGCCTGGAAGACATGGTGCGCGAGGTTATAAACAGCAAAGAGTCGCCCTTTTGAAATAGTTCACGAATTACCAGATAATTTGGCAGCGTCTGCTTTGACAACATAGTTACACTAACTCTACCTGCCCTTGAAGATACGGGATTTGTCATAAAAACCTTTCTGTTTTAACCGCAGAAAACACTACTGGGTTCGCGGGCCGGCAGGGCGATACTACCAGCATAGCTGATGCGGCCCTGCCCGAAGGTAGTACTTCGCCCGCATCTGATAATTTCGCCGGCACGAATTAGATCGACAAAACCGTTCACAGGGCCAATGTAGCATGCCTGACCGATGACCCCGGAAATAGGAATACGCTGCTGCTGACGCGTTGAAAAACGCTCCCAGTAGACCGGTTCAAGATTGATGGTTGAAAGCTTGACCTGGCGTGCCAGGCGCGAAATTTCTGCAAAATTCCAGTCGAGGCGATTGCCCTCAGATGCTTCAAAAGCCGTGTAGCGACGCATCAGCGAACCGATTATTCTTGAAAAATCTGGCTCAAGCGTCAAATGGCCACGGCTCTGATCTTTGAACGCCACAGGAGTTATAAATTTTAACCGTATCTCACCGGGAACATCTGGCAACATCGATGGTTCGTCAAGTAAAAGTTCTTGCGGTTCAGGCATTTTAAATTCATCAGTGTCAGAAGACCAGATAATTTCATTTGTTGCTTCATCGGTTACCCGTTCAAGCTCGCACGGTACCCGGAGACGCGTCAAGCCCCCCAGCCCTGCCTTTTGCGCTGCAACTACAACGTAAGGTGCCATATCAATACCACGGCCAAACAGCTGTATGGCAAACTCAAACGAACTGCCAGAAGCCAATAGCTGATTACCAGGCAAACCCGAATCGATAACCATAAGATGCGGAATATCAGAATTACCGGCCAGAAATTCAGTGCCAATATGATGCGGTGCAGTTTCGTAGCAAAGCGCATATGCACAGTTCAAAGCAGCACCACAAGTGCGACAGCCTTTTTCTGAGGTCTTGCGCTGAATACATGCCAGCCGCTGCAGTTCGAAACCGAGCGCACCCCGGAAAGTATTGACCGGGTTAGCCGGGAAACTGATTTCGGCACTGGCGCGAAAGCGAAATGCAATTCTGCAATACTTCATACTGCTTTTTCCTTCACTTCAAATTACCATCTGCAGGCGCAACCCTTTATCTGAAAACATCTGCGCTGCAAATGCCCCGAGCATTTCAATTTATAAAAGATATCTATCACTTTGCCCCTTAATTTGCAAACTTTTAAACCGATCTTCAGCAAGACCATCATCAAATGACCATTAACGGCATTACAAATGAAAAGACACCCGGGCAGAAAAGAACTACAAACAAAAAAATAAGAGGGTTGCTGATTATCAATACAAGCAGATATATGGCGATGATAAACTTAACCAGACCTATTACGAGATGCAATACGGACTCGACAAGCTCGATCATGGTTTCGATGAATTGCATCCGGTTTACCCCCCTGAACGTAAATTTGCCTACAAT
>JAQUZA010000555.1 GCA_028691595.1 Candidatus Rifleibacteriota bacterium | reverse complement strand
GAAGTTGCCAAAAACGCCGTCAGTGGTGGGCTTGGTGTTGATATCGCCACCCTGAGAGAAGAATTTATTACCAATGGCCTGATTAAAATTAAATCATTGTCGACTGAGGCAGCAACTTCTGAGCAGCTCGATGAAATTATGAATCCGGTTCTTAACTTGATTACCAAAGAACTTTTTGAACAGATTCATGCCCCGGCTTCAATTCCACCAGCAGAAGCCGAAAAGCTTAAAGAAGAGCAGGAAAAAACTGGCCTGGCCGCTGCTGCTCAGGGTATTGGTGAAGCCTATAAAAAGATGACCGGTACCTTTTTTAAGGTTGGTGTGAAAGTTGACTTTGCCCTTAAAGATGTGAAGATCGTTAAAAAGGGCTCTTTTACCTACAAATTTGATCGTCAGTCTCTCGTTGATCGTACCACCTCGTTTGGCGGTCTGCTTGGTATTGGCAATTTTCCCAAAGAAGTTCAGGAAGATTGTATAACTACAATGCCGGTTGGCCCCTGGGAGGCAGCATATTACGTACTCCCGTCTGTTGGTAATCCTGATTCACTGGGTATCGATGAATTGAGCACCACTGTAACCCTCCAGGAAAAGAAAGCCGAAGACAAATGGGAACAGGTTACCGGGCAAAAGATCGAAACTGCCTGGTTTAACAAGGTTAACAAGGGCAAGGAAGCCATCTGGACAGATGGTGATGACAAGCCAATCAAAAGTTTTGTTTACCCGCTCAAGGAGCTTTATAAAAGAGAAGGGTTTAACCGGGATAACTACCGGTTTGAAATCGTAACCACCATAAGACCCAAAACAGGCAAATCCCTCGATGTTAAGTCTTATTCGCCATTATTTGATGGTGAACGTGCCATGGGCTACCCAACCAACCTCGTAGATGTGGTAACGATTGACGGCACCTGTCTTTCATACGGCAGTGCCCCTGATCTTGTTAAACAGGCGGTTGGTCAGCTTAAAGCCGGTACTAATTCCTGGACTATTAAATTAGATGCCGACAATGATTTTCTTGCATTTCTGGTTCCGGCTGATGAAAAAGACATCAAGGTTAGCTCTTTGAATTTCAGGCATTCTAACGGTAAGCTTGGCTCATGGGTTGAATGCAATAAAAACCTGCGCGAACTTGACTCCAGCCTCTGGTTCACGATTTTTGACGGTGACTGGGATGCAAATGCCGATCGCAGCAAACTGCCGGCAGATGCCATTGTTCCGCTGGATTAAGCCCGGTATTAACAAGGGAAACCGCGGCACCCGTAAGGGTGCCGCCGAACGAATTTAAGTTAGGGAGAAATTAATGAGGATTAAAAACTTTTTGTTGACCGGGCTTTTTGCCCTGCTTTGCGGTTTTGTGATTTGTGGTTCGGCTTCGGCCCTGCCAAGTCTCGATGCCCAGCTCTGGGATACCCTGCAGGTAGATGAGAAAATGGGTAACGCCGTTGATGAAACCATGATCACGGTTATCCGGGACTCCAACAAGCCTCTGGTCTGGTATTATGTTCCGAATCGTCCTAGACTTGCTGAAACTGTTACCAAGATTGATGGTAATAAAGTTACCAAACCAATTTTTCAGCTGATGACCCTGCAGACCAAGTCTGCCAAGACCAAGAATATCTATGAAGAAGGCCTGCTGCAATTTGCCCTGCGCATGGACCTTCAGCCCGAAACTGCTTCTCAGGCCAAAAATTTGATTTTCCAAAAGAATAAAGCGGCCACCGACAAAAACAAGGCGAAGATTGAAGCCCTCAAAGGCGAAATTACTACCCTTGAAACTGAAAAAACCAGCGCCAGTGCTGAAAGACAAGCAATAATCACCGAAGAAGTAAAAGAAAAAAACAAACTTATCAAAGAACTCGATGCACTTCTTAAAGTCGAAACCATCGATCAGATAAGTCTGCTTCCGTTGCCGATTTCTTCTGCCTCGATCTCTATTTACCAGCCCAGCGGCGAATGGCTCTCTGGTGGTATCCAGGCTCCGGCCATCGCCCCGATCTTTTCGACTCAGGCTGTTCCTTTTCAGCTGAATCTCACCAGCCTCGGCGCTGATGCCATGAAAGCTCTCACCCAGAAAGGCCAGGGCGGTCTTGGTGTTTATTATGAAATGCATTTTGAAGGCGTTCTGCCACCAGCCAAAATGACTGTTGAAGTCGACTGGGATCAAACCTACACTCATTTCAGCGATAACAAAAAAGAAAAACATTACTGGAACGCTCTGCTGTTCGCAGGTGGCACCAGCCGCACTGAAACTGCAAGTATCTCCAATGACCTCATTGAAAACAAGTGCATCACAGTGACCATGGAAGGCCGCGAAGATGAACTTGAAGCCTTGCAGAAAGTTCTTGACCCGATTCTTGAAAGAATCAACAATGAACTGATCGAAAAACTGGCTCCACCAGAAGAATGTAAGCCCGCCGAAGCCCCCGAACCGGATAACGGCATTGGCATGTTCTACGGTGGCGGTAGCTCTTATTCCATGAAGAATAAAAAAGATACCAAAACGGGTAAAGAAAAAATTACCTTTGAACGCGCCAAGATTGTTACCCGTGCGACCTCATGCGGCACTTTCATCGGCATCGGCAACTATGACAAGAAGATCATTGAAGAAGCCAATATCGTCATGGAACCAGGGAACTGGGAAAAAGCTTACTACACACTTCCCGCCGTTGGTAATGACCCGAGCTTGATTCAGATAGATCTGAACCAATACGTTATTTATAAAGATGGTTCAGGCAAACCAGCCGGTTCAATGCTAATGTTCTCTGGTGCTGAAAATCCCCAGCTTATAACCTGGGGCCACACAAGAGTCGATGGCAAGGCAGGCTGGGTTAACAAAGATGGTGACCCTGTAAGCAATATCACCTGGCCTCTCCAG
>JAQUZA010000554.1 GCA_028691595.1 Candidatus Rifleibacteriota bacterium | reverse complement strand
AGTTAGCGCCATTCCAGGCCGGAGCCGGCATCTGAGCAACCGGAAGACCCATTGCCGGGTGCATGCCCTGGAAGCCGTAGGCAGGCCATACATAGGGGGCAGGACCATTGACTACCCCATAGCCCCAGGCAGTCGGAATAACAATACCGCGACGGGCTTCTGCCACACCTGCCGACATAAGCAGAATCGCACAAATAAGCGCTGACAACAAAATTCCTTTTTTCAGCATAAGTTTCCCTCCTTGAATAACTTATGATAATTTTACCCTGAAAAAACCCGACAGCCTAATTTTTTCTGTCGGGTACGATAGCAGGTCAGCAAAATGCTGAAGCGAGTTTAAAAATGAAACTGTGGCATGTCGGTAACCGGGCTGACAAAAGAGAAGAGAAAGTTTTCGTTATTATTGTTGCCGTCGCCATCCCAGCGACCATGGATAAAAAACTTTATGGCGATATTCAGTTCACCAAACTGCTTATAGTAAGGAGCATTGCGAAAAAGAAGACTGTCGACAACAGTGTTTTCAGGGAGTTCCATCAGCCTGTTAACACCTTTAACCCGGCGTGTCGGGTGAAATGAAAGGATTCGCAAGCGCTGTGCCCGGTTTTTCATTTCCTGTTTGAGAGTCATGAAATCACGGGTCTGGCCATTCATTTCTATGAAAAAGTTGGCCATTCCTTCCTGAGTCAGGTAGCCATTATAAGTAATCGTCAGAGCCATTTCGCCGGGTCGACGCAACCAGTCAACACGAACACTGACTGTACCGTCAGCATCGGTGATATCTTTTGTTTCACTGTGAATTATATCAAGATCATTCATCTGTGCCCCCGCCTGGCCGGCGATAAAAATCGTTGCAACCAGCAAAAGAACAAAAATTTTAAACTGCATCTTCATAATTACGACCTCCGGAATAAAATTCCGCAAGTCATACAGCAATTATCGTGCCAAGATTTTAAATACTTATTATCAGCAGATTTAAAATAATCAATAACGAGATCGCGTCGGCAAAAATCAAACAAGAGACGCTGTTATAGAGCACACCTGATCGCGACTCCAGTCATAAGTCACAAGTGAATCCAAGATTAGACATCCATTGCGTCATCCCCGCGTTTATGACACAGAAAGGCGCAAGTGGGGATCTAAGCCGACATATTGATGAGATTCCCGCTTGCGCGTTGAATAACGAAAAACAACCCTGAAGAGACTTTGTTAAAAAAAATACAAACTGCCCGGTTATTGTTCAGATTGTATCTTTTTTGCGCAATTACCAGTTTTTATAGGGTCGGCCGCGACTGTCGATCTTATCGCTGGCAGAATAGACATCAAAAACGTTTTGAGCATTTGAAATCTCGGCATGCGGTAAATCAGTCGAAGACCTTGTTTTCCAGTCAGGCTTTTCGGTAAATGGGTCGACTGGAATCTTGCGCAACATTTTATTTTCGACAAGTTCTTCGAGGCTGGCCGGGTAGTAGCTTGCGTCATCGAGTCCGGGTTCCCGGGCGGCCTTTTTTTCGTAGAAACGGTCTATGGCTTTGCGCATGTCTCTGAGGTGCTCCTGGAGCAACTCTTCTTTCTGATGGCGAACCAGATTACGGGCTATGGGCACAGCGGTTGTCGAAAGAATGCCAATTATTATTGTGCAAACTATCAACTCAAGAAGTGATAACCCTGACCTGTCAGTAATCAGCATATTTACGACCACCTGCGTCTACCGCTGCCCCCTCGGCTGCATCGGGGCCATACAAGGTCAGCAGGCCTTCTGCAGGGTTATAAAACCAGGTACCGGCCGCATTGCTGCCCTGCCATGAATCGGGAACCTTTTTAATAAAATCGGGGGACAGTTCGACAATGCTTTGAGGAAACCTGCCGTTATGGTGGAGAGCATACTGATGGACAGCGGTGCGTAGCAGGCTGAGTTCCTGCATCAATGCGACATCACGGGTTTTCTTCAGAACTCTGGTGTTATGATACCCGGCTGCGGTGATCAGTACGCCGATCACCGATAAAACAACCAGCATTTCGATCAGGGTAAAGCCATTTTTTCTGCCAGAAGTGATTTTATCGATTTTAACTGCCGCAATTCTCATGACATTTCCTCAGTTGAATTCGAAAAGATTGCGTTGCCCGACCCCTTCGACCACCGGGGCAGCCTTTTTAAAGACGACACCCGGGAATTCATTCTTTTTTACCAGTTTTATCTGCAGCAATTTGGCCGCCTGGTTGAGCTCTCTGCTAAGGGCATCAACATTGGTGCCGGGCATTATAACCGGGTGTGAGACAAAGTCAAAAATGCTGTTAACAGCTGTGCGGGCAAGGGTCACCGCTTTTTCGGAAGTTTCAGGAGTTGAAGCAGCCTCGATAGCAACGGCAAGTGCAGAAGCTTCATTATCGAGTCTTACAGAATATTGCGGGTATTCCTGATTCAACGGGGCGAGAGCCTTTTGCACTCTTTTGAGGATTTCGGGTTTAATGCTGACTGTTTTTCTTTCGCCGAGGGCGGCAACAGGTATCTCGCCCCCAACAAGGCTTGAAAAGATAGAACCGCCTGTTTCATAAATTACCGTTATCAGCAAAATTATGAGAAGACCATAGAGAACCCGACGCTCTCTGGCCCTTAGTTTAAGGGTATCGATGACATCTTCGCGATGTTTCATGGCAAAATCATTATTTTTTTCTATCATTTTACAGGTAACCTCATGGTAAGGGCATATCTGGTGCCTTCAATAAGAACTATCTCACTGATAATAACTGGCGATTCGAGGTTTTCGACAGCCGCAAGAAAGCCGCGCATATTGTTATAATCGGCCTTAAGATTCATCTGCAGCCGGTAAGAAGGCACATTGAGCTTGTCGAACTCGCGGCTGAACTCATATCTC
>JAQUZA010000553.1 GCA_028691595.1 Candidatus Rifleibacteriota bacterium | reverse complement strand
GGCAAGAACTGCACCATCAGGCAGAATAACCGAGCCGCGCGCAAAAAACAGATTTTTGCGCTGCCCAACGAGGGTAGCGGCAAATTTTAGTGGCACACCAACTGGTGCAGGTCTGAAATACCTGATGTGCATATCGGCGGTAACCGCCAGAATTTCGTTTTTGGCACCCATAACTGCATAGGCCATGGCCTCATCGAGCAGAGTGCTCAGAATTCCGCCGTGAACAATGCCGGCATAACCCTGATAAGCCGGGCCCGGGGCCCAGGTAAAGGAACAGGTATGCCCTTCAATGTGCTTTTTTACTGGTATGTGCAGCCCGTTTTTGTTTCTGGGGCCACAGACGAAGCAATGATCGTTATCGACGAGATTGAGCCCTGAAAGATTGCGACGTTCTGTGAGGCGCCGCCCGTTAGCCAGAGCTTCATAGATTTCTGGGCGGTTGAGGGCAACCGGTGTGGTAAGCGTTCCGCGCTCATATAACAGAACATTTTTCTGCTCAAGGCGGGTTTTTAAAGTTTCGAAACAGGGTATTTCAAAATTGCTGTGCGTTGGGTCGCCCGTCAAAACCGGAACACTGCCCAGGTCATTCAGGCCAGATTCCACCAGTTCAGGGAAGCGGTGGAAAAGATGTGGCGGAATCGAGATGTGATGAACCGGAAAAACTTCGCGCAGGCAGTTTATGGCCTTTTGAATAGCTGCAAACGGCAGTGGGGGTCTTTCGGGCATCGAGCAACCGGGGGTTGGTTGAAAGGGGATGAGCCGGATATCTTGTAGAAGGGGATCTGCGGTGCAGAAATTCCCGATTTCTTTTATGAATTTGAGACGGTCTTCTTCTTTTTCGCCGATTCCGATGACGTAGCCAAGTGAATATGGAATACCGGCGGCGTGAAGACTCTCAATACAGGCTTTGCCCGAACTGGGGTTGCGGCCGCGCGATTTTTCGAGAGCTTCGCCTGGCGCAGAAAGAGATGCGCAAACAAGGTTCAGGCGCACAGAACAGCCTGAGTTGACGAATCTTTCGAGGGTAAAAGAATCAAGATAGCCGGTTTCGAGAACCGGAAGCATGTTGGCGGCCAGCGCCAGTCGACATGCTTCATTCAGGTAGTCGGCAAAAGAAGCGAAGCCCAGCTCATGCAGCGCAATCTGAATGTGGGGGAAATCCTGGGGGGATTCGCCGGAAATAAAAATAACTTCAGTGGCCCCACGGCTGGCCAGATCGTCTATCTTGCTTTTAACATCAGCAATGGGCATAAGGGGCCCGTCTTCGCGAAAGAACGAGCAGTAACCGCAGCTCTGGTGGCAGGTTCGGGTTAACTCTACGTAAGAACTGAAAATATATGATATTGAAACACTGTTTGTCATGGCATTAAAGTTACCATAACCTGAAAAAAAAATAAATTCAGATAATTTTGGGAACTTATTATTTATCTGCTGGTCAAAGTTGTTAGAAACCAGGAGGAAAACTCTGTGCGCAAGCTGACACTGCTCATTTTAACGATTGCTCTGCTGAATGTTACGCCCTTACTCTGTGCTCAGAATTTTTCTATCAATGCTGAGGTCGACCGCGATCAGGTTGGGTTCGGCGAATCACTTAGTCTGGTTCTGACTATTACCCGCAGGTTGAATTCAGGGGTAAGTCAGAGAATCAATATACCGGCAGTAACAAATATTCCTGGCTTTGATATTGCTTCAACACGCAGTGCGCAAAGTACAAGATACATCAATGGCGAAGGCGAGACCGAGAGCCAGATTCTCTATGAACTTGTGCCTCAACAGCCGGGCAAAATTACTATTCCTGCCTTCTCTTTTAAAGACCCTGAGGGCAACGAGCATAGCACCAGACCAATCGAAATTACGGTTCTGCCACCAGAGCCGGCAGCCAAAGAGAATACAGAGCCCGCAACATCGCCAGCGGCAAATCGCGATTCATCAGGTTCATGGTTCAGGGGAATTCTGGTTCTGGGTTTGATTCTCGGCGCGATTGTTGCCCTGCCATTTGTAATCTTTGCCTTTTATAACAGCAAAGACCGACCGGCTTCTTCTGAGAACTCTGCAAATTTTGCCACTCAGTCGGGAGAAAATATGGCTGCGGCTGCAAAGAAGCCTGAAAAGATCGATATTGAAGACGCGGTTGTATCGGTCGCGCCCGAAAACCAAAGTGTTCAGGCAGCGCGTCAGCAGATAAATTTTGCCGATGCAGTTGCCAGCCTTAAACGACAATACCCCGATGCCGACGGCGAATTTTATCGCCGTTATTTTGAGATTTTCAGAGAAGCGTTGCTTGGCAGATGCAGTAGTTTGAGCGCCAATATGACTTCTGATGAGTTGTTCAGAGGCGTGTGCGAACTGGCCACCGGTGACGCGGTTCTTCAGGCATCGCGCCGGCTCGCTGATGATATTGACATGGTAATGTATGCCAACCGGGCTCCGGCAAGAGCTTTCGCTGCGATAGATGCCGATGCCCGAGAGATTGTTAAAGCCATTATTGATTGACGGGAGTTACTGATGAATCAATCGCCTGAATTGATGAAAAGAATCGAAGAAGCTGGTCTGTTAATTGAAAAATTGCGAACCCAGGCCCGCAAGGTGCTGGTTGGGCAGACGGATTTGCTCGAAAGTCTTATTCTTGCCCTGGTTTCAGATGGTCACATTCTTCTTGAAGGCGTGCCAGGGCTGGCCAAGACTCTGGCCATCAAGGCACTGGCAAGAACAGTCAAGACCAATTTTTCGCGCATACAGTTTACTCCAGACCTTTTACCCGCAGACCTTATCGGAACCAGAATTTTCGATCAGCGCACTGCGGAGTTTCAGACTCACAAGGGGCCGATTTTTTCGAATTTCGTTCTTGCCGATGAAATCAATCGCGCTCCGGCA
>JAQUZA010000552.1 GCA_028691595.1 Candidatus Rifleibacteriota bacterium | reverse complement strand
GACCACGCGTATCACGACCGTAGCTTCCGGCTTCACTTCTAAAACATGGTGTATAAGCAGTAAAGCTGATGGTAAGATCTGATTCCTTGAGAATTTCATTGGCAAAAAGGTTGGTAACAGGCACTTCTGCGGTTGGAATCAAATAATAGTCAAGGCCTTGAAGTTTGAAAAGATCTTGTTCGAATTTGGGAAGCTGCCCTGTCCCTTTCATTGATTCGGCGTTAACGATAAATGGTGGCAGAACTTCGCGATAACCATGTTTTTGCGTGTGCGTATCGAGCATAAAATTTATCAGAGCGCGTTCAAGGCGGGCACCATTGCCGGTCAAAACTGAGAATCTTGCGCCAGTAAGCTTGGCGGCACGGTCGAAATCAAGAATTCCAAGTTGAGCACCAAGATCAACATGATCTTTGACCTTAAAACTGTAAGTGCCGGGAGTTCCGTAGCGGCGCACTTCAACATTTGCCGTTTCATTGTGCCCAACAGGAGTAGCGTCGTTTGGGGCATTCGGAATTGTCAGCAGCAAACCATTAAGGTTCTGATCGATTTCCTCAAGCTGCTTTTCGAGTTCCTTGATCTGACTTCCAAGCTCCTTCATACCCTCGAACAGATCTTCACATGGCTCTTTGGCAGCCTTTTTGCGACCAATTTCCTTGTTAACATTATTGCGTTCAGCCTGCAATGTTTCGACTTTCGCAATGAATTCACGCCGACGGGCATCGAGTTCTTCAAGCGGTTGGACCTTGTCAATAAAAACCCGGGCGGCGTTGGCAATAAGAACTTCAAGAATCTTTCGAGGTTCAGATGGGTTGCCGGCCTCCTGCAGAATGCCCTTATTAACAGAGTTTTCAAGCGAGGCTTCACCACGCTTGATCATTGCAGCTTTAAAAAGTTCGGGGTTGGCGCGAATCCATTTGATGTCGAGCATGTGTGAGTATTGCCTCCATTTGAATGTTCAGGCGAGTAGAATACTCTTTTAGGCAAATTCTTTCAAGAGTAATTGTTAAACAAATCTGGCTGAAATGGGCCCTCAGGTTTTGCGGGCTCAATACATTCAGGGCAATCGTTGCGGGGCGAATTGACCATGCGACTGACCCGCCGGCAATTTAGTCGATCAACAGCAGCGGGGCGCAGCAAGGTTTGAAGATCGTTAACTTGTGTTTCTGGTGACAACCAGTATTCGATTGCGTCGGGTTCAATAATGGCGGGCATTCGCTCATGAACCTTTTTAACGATGGCATTGGCTGCCACGGTTAAAATTGCACACGAATTAACCTGCTCGCCGCCCTCACCATGCCAGATTTCCCAGATAGCTGCCAAACAAAGCTGGCGATCACCCGCAGGAAAAAAATAGTATGGATCAGAACCGTTCTGGTTCTTTTTCCATTCGTAAAAACCCGATGCCGGCAAAATACAACGTCGGTAGCGAAAAGCATTCTTAAAAGATGGTTTAAAGGCCAATGTCTCAGCGCGAGCGTTGATAAGGCTGCTCACAGCTCGTGGATCTTTGACAAATGGCGGAACAAGCCCCCAGGTAAGAAAATCGCAGGCCAGTCGGTTGCGGTCTGAGTCATAGAGCAGAGCAAGCACCGGCTGAGACGGCGCAATATTGAACCGGTTACCTGACACAGGTGGCGGTTCAAGATTCAGAAGATTGAAAAGCCAGATGAGATTGCCGGTAAGGGTGAACCTGCCGCACATCTCAAAGCATCGGCCTTACCTGGTTGGCTTTAAAAACTTTGAAGGCTTTAAGGGCCTCAGAAATAATCTCGATGCTGCGCCGCATTTTCTCTGGGGAAACGACGAGAGCAATACGGATTTCGTTGCAGCCACGGCCCGGGCTGAGATAAAAACCACCAGCGGGTGTAACTGCTACTGTTTCGCCGCCCATATTGAACTTTTCGAGCATGAAATGACTGAATTCGGTTATATCTTCGAACTCAGGAAATTTAACCATCAGATAAAAGGCACCAGCTGGTCTGGGGGCGACTACATGTGGCAGATATTCTTCAATGGCCGCCATGGTTGCGTCGAGGCGTTCGCGATAGGTTTTTCGCATGAATTCAAGATAATCAGGTCTTGCCAGAACAGCATCATAGGCACCAGCAACCCCATACTGGGTCAAATCAGAAACACAGGCAACAGTATGCGCTGCCACAAGTGCAATGCGGTCAACTATAGGTTTTCGACCAACTACAAAACCAATGCGAACACCGCACAAAGAGAATGATTTGCTCGCCGAATCGATAACGATGAGAAGACTTTTTAATTTTTCGTTCATCTCATCGTTGCCCATGTCGAGCTGCAAAACACTGAAGGCTTCTTCTTCGCCCAGTATCATTTCTCTGTAGACTTCATCGCTGATCAAAAACAGTCCGTGTTGAATGCAGACCCTTGCCAGGCACTCCATCTCAGCTTTTGAATATATTTTGCCTGATGGGTTATTGGGACTGTTGACCAGAATAGCTTTTGTTCCTGGCGTTACAAGCTTTTCGATCTCTTCTTCTGGTGGCAAAGCGAAACCCTCTTCGGCTGTGGTAGGAATTGTCTTGATAACCCCGCCCGCTACCGCCAGAAAGCCCATATAAGGAGAAAAGAAAGGCTCAACAACCAGAATCTCATCGCCAGGGTTACAGATGGCCAGAAAAGCGCTGTTCAAAGCATGCGAGGCTCCCACAGTGACGAGAACGTTGTCTGTATCTATTACAAGATGAGATACTCTGCGACGGTCAAAATAATTGTTAAGGTAACGGGCAAAGGTTTCGCGAAGATACTTTTCGCCGATGTACGGAGAATAATTGATCTGGCCGGTTTGCGCCTTACGATTTATTGCTTCTGCAAATTCAGGGATACACTCGATATCGGGCTGGCCAATA
>JAQUZA010000551.1 GCA_028691595.1 Candidatus Rifleibacteriota bacterium | reverse complement strand
CAAACACACCCTCCGAACTTGAATCGTCTGTTGAACAGCCTGCAACATCAAGTTCCACCGGCGCCGCCAATCAGACAGTCGATAAGCTGTTTTCGGGAATGCCACCCGCCAGTTCTCATCCCCTGATCATTTCTTTTGGCCCGAAATTTTTTGAATGGGTGAGCGCTGCTTTACCAGCAATGCAGAATTTCACCGACAAATCGGTCACTATCTTTATCAAACGGCCGGTAAAAATTAGAAAATCTGCAATTCTGAGAATTGAAACTGAGTCAACAAGCGGAACCACCATGCTTGCCCTTCTCAACAACTATTTCTCACAGATCAGCATCACCCGACAACAGGCAGAAACTCCAGATCGTTGCGAATTCGGCTTCGGCCGCCACAAGATCTATGCCCAGGCCGACCGTAATGCTGTTTATCTAAGTGTTGCAGCCTTAAACGCAAGCGACAGCCAGGCCATCCTTAATCAGATTATACCGTTCAATACCGAGAGTTTTGTCGAAATCATCTTCGACTGGAAAAACTTTCAGGCACTGCTGCCCAAATTGATTCAGCCGTTCGTGAGCAATCCATTTGCACCCTTCATTAAAATTTATTCACGCTACACAATTAAAGATGGCAATCTTAATGAATTCTCAACGGTAACCACCGGAAAGGCTGAAAATGACGATTTCATGAAGAAATTTGCCCGCAGTCTTTTCGCCTTCAAACTTCAAACCCAGAATCTCGGCATAGAAACCACAATAAGAGTACGCGGCGACGGCGAAATTATCTATATCTCAACAGATTTCGAAAAAATTGCCGCCTGGCTGCAAAAAAGATTCAAGCTGAACCACCCGCTTCTGCAAAAACTGCTCGATCACTTTCTGGCCCGAACCAAATGCTTTTTGAACCGCATGTTTTATGCCCCCGAACTTGAAAAAAGCTGTCCGGCCGGCGGCAAAATCAAAGTCGATGCAATCAGTGGTCTTGTTCAATGTAACCTTCACAGCAGCGTTCCTGCGATTCCAATGATTCTTGACGAACACGCATGCTGCAGTTACAACCGTGAGCGATTGTTCAGATATCTGCAGAGCACAGATTCGCTGAATGCCAGTGATACTATTTCACCGGAAACACTTGAGAGTATAGCCAGAAAGCTTGGGATTCCAATGTGTCCGACTTCCGGAACCTTTACAATCGACGAAAATAGTATCAAATGTAGTGAACACGAAAATTGATTTGCTTTTTTTTCTAAAATAGTCTATTTAAGTAAGACACTAATTGGAGGTAAGATAAATGCCTGCTGTAAATATTCAAGACAATATCCTTCAGTATCTGAAAGATGAAAGAGAATCCGTAAAGATCTTTCTGATGAAAGGTTTCCAGATTCAGGGAACAATCCTTGATTTTGACACTTTTGTAATCCTCCTGGAATCCGAAGGCAAGAAGCAGTTGATTTACAAGCATGCAATTTCTACTGTTCAGTTGCCCGACAACTTTAATCTCCCCGGCTGAGAATTAGCTTGAATGAGAGGGTCGCCCCCATGGGGCGGCCCTTTTTTTATTCCGGCATTTTTTTGCCGGGTCTCACTTTTTTAAAGTAACTGCTTTGCATAATGATTCAACAGTTGTCATGTGCATATTTTGCACAGAGAATGTTCCTGTCTGTATAAATATTTATCACCAAAGGCTTTGCAACGAACAATATGTGCAAAATCACACCTTTAAAGGCAAAAAAAACTTGGCACGCATATTGCATATATGTTTACAACACTGCACGACTATTCGTCAGTTGTCTTCAATCATTCCTTTCCTTGATCAAGGCTGCCACTGAGTGGCCTTTTTTTTTGCCCGGAAACGCGTTATACTGTTTTCTGCCCGGTTTTCAAACCAGGAATCTTATTTTACAGACCACAAGCCCTTTGTCACACTTAGATTCAAGGGTTATCCGTCTTTCGTGCGCGATTACAGGAATACTGATGAAAAACACAATTACCGCCCTGTTTCTTATGCTCGCTCTTTTTAATCTGCCGCTTTGTGCAAGAGATGACATCGCCGCCTTCTGTTACCATCAAGTTGAACCGGTGGCCAGCGGCAGGTTTTCTCTGTCACTCGAACGCTTCAAAAGCCAGTTGAAGTATCTTAAAGATCGTAATTACCGCAGCCTGAACTCTGATGAACTGCTTGAAGCAATAGCTCCTGATGCCGTCATTGGCGGCAACAAAGTTGTGATTACCTTTGACGATGGGTTTAGAACAGTCTACGACTATGCATTTCCGGCCATGCAGGAATTCGGTTTCAAGGGCATTGTCTGCATTTACCCGGCTTTTATCGGCTCATCAAAGGCAATGACCTGGGAGCAACTCGATCAGCTTATTAAAGAAGGCTGGAGCGTCGAGTGCCATTCCATGAGTCACAGTAATCTGGTGTCTAAATATGGCAATCCGATTGAAGAAAAATCATTTCTTGAGCATGAGATTCTCACCTCGCGCAAGATAATCGAAACCCGACTTGGAAACAGAGTTAAATTCATGGTCTGGCCTTATGGTGTTTACAGTGATCGCAGCATCAAGCTGGCAGAAGAAAATGGTTTTCTTGGAGCAATGACTGTAGATGGGGGTGCAAATTACCGGGGCATGTCACCATGGTTGATCAAGCGTCAGGTCATCTACTCAACCGATGACATGAACAAGTTTCTGATTCGCTTTGGTATGGCCGCCCTGCCCCTCTCTGAACAATACCCCGCCCCGGGCCAGGTCATAAACCAGCTTGCCACCTTCAGCTGACGCATCGACAATCTTTTAGATTATTCACCCGAAAAATATGTGCTGAACGCCAAGGCAACCGGCAAAAAGGTTGACTTCAGCTTTGACAACCAGAGCAGAACTTTAAAA
>JAQUZA010000550.1 GCA_028691595.1 Candidatus Rifleibacteriota bacterium | reverse complement strand
TCATCGAGGCCGCATTCCCCGATGGCTGAGAGCCTGGTGCCAGATGCCTGCCAGGGGGTATCTTCAGAACCACAGATGTGAGTTTTCTCGATAAACCCGGGATGCACACCCCAGGCCCAGTGAATTTTTTCATTTTGAAAATCGCCCACAGAAAGTAACGGCATGCCCGTAACCCCCGGAACAAGAAACCTGCCAACCCCGGCATCATGAGCACGGCGCAGCGCCTCACCCACCGGCAACGCCCCCGGAAGACGGTCAAGATGACAGTGCGTATCGAACCATCGCATCGCTTACCTCCAGATCCTCTGGCAGATTGTAGCGCATCCAGGTATATTCAACAATCAACTATCATTCTTCAAACTGCAAAGATATATTCGGCCCATCATTGCCGGAAAACAGAAAGCGCAGCCCGGCGCTTTCGCGGCGAGCTGCGCTCAAACGGCCTCACGGCCACAAAGAGGTATCGATCAGCGCAGAGTCGGGTAACTGTCGGCCAGAATAGCCCAGACAGTTGAGAAGTCCCAGCCACTAAAGCTCTGTTGCTGTTTCATCTGTGAGGTAGTCAGCGGTGAGCCGCCACCGCTCGAAGTGGTCTGACCCGTTGTGCCTGAATCCCAGTAAGAGGCTGCAATTGTGCCGTCGGCAAAACCACACAAACCACCGATATACGGCTGGTAATTTCCGCCTTTTACGAGGCCGGCAGCGTAGCATCTCGACACCGCACCGGTGTGAAATCGCCCCAGAAGACCGCCCACATTGTTTTTGCCTGAGACACTGCCAGTTGCATACGAATCTTCAATATTGCAGTAATTCAAGCCCACAAGACCACCAGCTCTATCACTTTCGGTTATGACACTGCCGTTGGCATAGCATCTGGTAATTGAACCAGATTCACTGTGACCAGCAAGACCACCAGTCTGAAAGCCGCCCGAGATATTGCCGGTTGCGTAAGAACTGCTGATATGGCCGTAATTCATACCGACAAGGCCACCAACATTAGAGACTGCATAACCATCATTTCTGGGCAGGGCAGTAACCTTTCCGGTTGCGTAACAGCTTCTTACTTCGACATAGCCGCCGTTTGAGCCAATAAGACCGCCAAGGCTGTGATTGTCGCCAGAAACGTCACCGGTCGCATAAGAATTAACTACAGTGGCAGACAAACTGCTTTTGCCATCGATGTTACCGACAAGCCCACCCACCGTATAGCTGCCGATGACCGAACCTGAAGTATTACAGTTAGTGATGGAAGAAAGTGTCAGGGAGGTGCTGACATCACCGATCAGGCCGCCCTGAAAGGTTAAGCCGCTCACCGTAGCGCTTGAAGACGAATCTTCGATGATTACGCTCATACCATAACCAAGAAGACCGCCCGAGCGGGCTGACACACATTTCACCCGACCCGAAGAATGACAATTGCTGATTTTGCCGTTTGAAACCGAGCCAGCCAATATACCAACACTGTTTTTTCCGGTCACATCTGCAGTCTCGATGGTCAGATTCTTGATTACAGCACCATCAACCGAGCCAAACAGACCGACGTATTCTTCGCCTTCGCTCTTAATAAAGAGATTAGCAATTTTTTTGCCGTCGCCATCGTAGGTTCCCTTGAACTTCAAACTTGGCCAGGCGATAGTTGAGCTGCCAATTGGCACCCAGCCATTGCCCGTATTATATATTGAATTACTCAGATCGATATCTGAAATCTGGCGGAAACTTGCCTCAGGGTGATTGCGCACCCGGTTAAGCTGCTCAGGATTGGCCACAAGATAAGGCGAGGCTGAGCTGCCATCGCCGCCGGCAAATTCCTGCCATTGGGCATACAGGCTGACATCTGCTGCGGTCATAACAAAAGTATCGCCGGGAGAATACTCCCTGCCAGAACCGTCAGCAGCGGTATTCCAGCCAAAGAACGTCTTGCCGCCATTGGTGAGATTGCCGGTATTGCCAGGCAGAGTAACAATTTCGTCCTGCATATGTGACAGGGGTGCCGGCACAGTGCCGCCATCGCTGCCGTTACCCAGGAAATTCACCGTGAATTTTGCTGTTGAACGCCATCTGGCATAGAGTTTAAGGCCTTCAGCAGGCATATTGATTTTTGTGCCGGCGGCATATGTGGTTCCAGTGCCATCGGCAGAGGTATTCCAGCCGGCAAAAACGTAACCCTCACGGGCGAGCGAACCGCTGTCAAGAAGAGTTACAACATCGCCGGCATTGTAGGTCGTTGAGTCGGCAGGGGCGACCCCGGCAGTATTCTGGTTGCCGTCATAAGTAACGACCGACAATGATTTCCACAGCGCATGAAGAGTAATGTCCGAGGTCCCCATAACAAAGCTTTGCCCGGCCTGATAACTGGTGCCACTCCCGTCAGCGGCGGTGTTCCAGCCGGCAAATGTGAAACCGGTTCTTTGCAGGCCCCCCGAATTATCTGAAACGGTTACCTGGGCCCCGACAGAGTAACTGCTCTGTTCCGGCACCAGCCCCGCAGTGTTGTTATTGCCGATATAGGTAACTTTATATGACAGCTCACGCCATTTTGCGAAGAGATTCAGGTTGGTAGTGCCGATTTCTATCTGCTGACCGGGTGTGAAGTCAGTGCCTGTTCCTTTTTCGTCGGTGTTCCAGGCGACAAATTCAAAGCCACTTCTTGTGAAAGAACTGGCTGCAGCCAGGATTGCGGCCTGATCGCCAGTGCTGTAAGACACTGAGTCAACTGGTGCGAGCCCGGCAGTCTGACCGTTGCCGTAATAAGTAATGCGATAATGGGTCGGCACTTCCATATACCATGGGGTTGCAGAAGCGACTCGTGACGGAGCACTTTCTTCGCCGCTAACAGTCCAGGTAATCACGTAATGATATGTTTGTCCTTCCTGGAGG
>JAQUZA010000549.1 GCA_028691595.1 Candidatus Rifleibacteriota bacterium | reverse complement strand
TTGGGGACGAAATGGTGACACAACTCTATAATGAACAAAATCGAGTAAAATATGTCCCTGCGAACCGGGAAGGCCAGTTCTGATACTATGAAGCAAGCACCGACCGCCAATTCAGACATTCTTATCAACTCAGCTCCCGACGGTGCCATCAAGATTGATGTTCAACTTGAGAACGACACTGTTTGGCTTACTCAGGCTGACATGGCCAGGTTGTTTCAAACTACCCGGCAGAATATCGGTCAGCATTTGCAGACCATCTATGAAGAAAATGAACTGTCACCCGAAGCAACTTACAAGAAAATCTTGTTAGTTCGCAAAGAAGGCAACAGAAAAGTTCGGCGTGAGATTGAGCATGACAACCAATGACAAAGCCGGTTTGGCTCAGTGACGTTTGCAAGGGGGCAAGGGTAGTATCTGTCGGGCAGTTTTGATGCTGAATTTATGAGGCAGTTGAATGTTCTGCCATGCGGGTTTGCGTGGTCGATTGGCACGGGCCGATTTGAGCTGGATAGCCAAAGAGCGCAATTCCCTGCAGGATCAGGTTCAAAAACTGTATGATATTCCAGCTCTTATCAGCCGTTTGAAAGACAATTGATCGTTGCTGTTGCAGAAGTTGCCTTTTGAGTAAAATCTGCACACTTTAACTTTAAAAGTGTGCTTAAGACGGCTGGTGTGACTGTAAAGTCGTGCTTCCTGACCAAGGTGTTAAGGATGAAGAATATGAACCGCCGTTCAGGCGGTTTTTTCTTTGCGGCCTTTTTCGGTAAGGCGGTATTTCTGCAGGCGGCTTTTTGGCTTGTCTGGAATAGTGTATTCGATAATGCCATTATCAAGCAGTTGCGTAATGTCAAGTTTAAGCTTGCCTGAAATGCTCTTATGCCCAAGCGCGTATGCCAGCTGGGATTTTGAAAGAGGGCCGTTTTTGAGTGCTGCTAAAATTTTTTGAGCAATTGACTCGGGCCTTGACTCGGGCCTTGACTCGGGCCTCGTTGTAACTTGTGCCTGGTCGGTGATTTTGACTATGGCGGGGCGTTCTGGGTAAGTCATTGTGTCGGGGTATCTGACGATGATTTTGAAGATGTCGTCCTCGATAAGTTCTGGGTCGGCACCGCCGTAGATTTTGCCGTAGCACATCATTTTGCGCATACCGGAACCAAGCTCATCGGCCCGGCCGATCTGCCTGAAGAACTTGGCAATTACCGGATTCTTGGGAAAGGGCGTGAAAGTCTCAGGTTGAAGAACGCCAAAACCGTGTGGTTTGCTGGCGTTTTCAGTTTTCACCTGTCCGCGCTCAATGATCAGTTTGGCCGGGAATGCATTCAGATATTCGCGGTGAATCAGAATATTCGAGGCCACTTCCCTGAAGATGGTATCGCGAAGGCTCATGCGGTTGGTGCCTTCGAGATAAAACGGGTCTGACAGATGCTTGCCGACAAAAGCCAGAATGCGGTCATAGCTGTCGATAAGATTGGTAGAAACGATATCTCGATCATCATAGCGGTCAAGGTCAATGCGGCGCAGAATCAGATCGGTTTTGTGAAATGGCAGAACCGAAAGAATCAGGTTATCCTGGCCGAGCAGCAGAATTCCGGCCAGAGTCGCACCACTTTTGCCGGTTTCGTGGTCGGTCTGGTAGAGCTGGGCGCTTTGCAGCATTTCCAGATCGTTCATCTGCGGCCAGGGATGGCCGGGCATCCAGAGACCAGCCATTTTTCGGCACTTCTCGATCAGGTCGGCACGAAGATCTTTGAGCCCGGCAAAGGGATAAACCTTGTTTTCGCTGAATATCGCCTGTTTGCGCTGATAAAGCGTCGCTACCCGGTTAGTGTGATCGGTGATATCGAAGTCACTGTCTTCGTTTCGATCATAAATACGGCCACTACAGCGATGAACCTGCGAGCTTTCCGGCACATAGATGCGCAGAACCAGCTTATCTTCGAGCAGTATTTCATCGACTGAAAGATAGGCCGGCGGGCTGATTTTCTGCGGGTTGTTGATGGCGGTAACAAAGTCTTTTTTCATCTGGGCAGCATGCTGCGGGTCAATGCCCTTGATTTCGCCTTTATCGCTGACACCGACCAGTATTGTGCCGCCGATCCGGTTCATGAATGCGCAGGCGGTTTCGAAAACATCACGGTTCAGCCTGGTTCTGGCTTCTTTGAATTCCAGTTCCAGGCCTTCGCCCTGCTTGATCAGCTGCAGTATTTTCTCGCTGCTCGATATCATATTTTCAATCTAATACAGTTCAATTCAAGATGCAAAACATACAGGCCTCTAAGATAAAGTTTGTTTGACGGTTGTTTGACAGTTTGATTGTTTTGTTGAATTGGGAGCAAATAAAAGTCACTCCAGAGAAGGCTTTTCAGGAAAATAGTTTGTTTGATGGTTGTTTGACAGAACCTCCGTTTTAATTGGGTTCAGTAGTGCGCAGCGGAATTTAACCCGCGACCAGGTGGTGTTTAGTTTGCTGTTTTTTCTGGCCGGTTATGGTCTGATATGATAAAATATAGATCAATAAAGAGTTGTGGCGGCCGCGATTGTTGCAAAACCGGTTGTCGTGGAGACAAAATAGAGACTTGCTTTTTAAGTGATCACCTAAAAACGTGATTAACATTGACTTGTTAGATAGCGACCCTTGCTAGTGTAATCAAACAAAAACCCGCTCTTAGAGCGGGTTTTTGTTTTCTCAGATTCGGCGAATTTCAAAGTATTTTGTTTACAATTTCCGTTTTGGGGGACGAAATGGTGACACAACTCTATAATGAACAAAATCGAGTAAAATATGTCCCTGCATACCGGGAAGGCCCGGCTGGTTGAGAAATAACGGCACGCACTGTTGATTCATACAATCATGGGTTGGTATTATAAACATGATAAATTCATTC
>JAQUZA010000548.1 GCA_028691595.1 Candidatus Rifleibacteriota bacterium | reverse complement strand
GTTTCGGGTTCTCTGA
Source organism: Candidatus Rifleibacteriota bacterium (assembly GCA_028691595.1). GTDB lineage: Bacteria > Muiribacteriota > Ozemobacteria > Ozemobacterales > Ozemobacteraceae > Rifleibacterium. The sequence goes on along the minus strand of JAQUZA010000548.1, from coordinate 2,873 downwards.
CTTTTGCCAGCCCGATCCAGGCCAATGCACCCGCCATAATCGTATGCGAAGACAGTTTGACCGTTTCTGATATCATAAAATCAGCGAATGAGGCAAAATTAACGCTCGTTTCGCTTAATGGCAACATAAAAATCACCGGTAAACGCCTTGAAGGAGTCTCTTTGATTGCACCCCGGGGCGAAATCCACTGGGAAGCCCCGGTCGAAATTCATGGCAGTCTCTGTGCCAGAAACATTGCTCCGGCAACCTTTGGCATTGGAGGCTCACTTACCTGGGATAAAGGCATGGACATTTCAAGTATCGAAACCGCTGCCAGATCTGTCGCCATTCTTATCGGCCCCAATATTACCCTGGTAAGAAAGGCTTATTAACTTGTCAAAAGCAAAGTCAGCCCTTTCAATGATCGAGCTGCTCGTGGCCATAGCAGTCCTTGGCGGGGCCCTGCTGCCAATCTGGCACCTTCATTATCAGTCAACCAGGCGGGTCACCATCGGCGAAAACCAGACGTTGCTCAAAAACCTCTCTTTTGCTTTTTCGACCCAGGTCAGAAGACTCAACCCCAATTTGCTGCCGGTGACCAATGGCTATCAGAAGATTGAATTCAACGACAAGGGGCTTTATCACCTGGGCGGCCCTGCTTCGATAAACAATGTTGCCCTCCCCGACTGGAACCCCACCACTATTGCCCTGAACTATCAAATAAAGAAGCTGGCCGCAATTCCGCGAGATAACCGCCTGGTAATCATGAAAATTACCTGGACCAGAAAAGATATCGGTCCGGCTGATTTTCTGATTCCAACCCTGGTGTCACATGATTAACAACGAAAAGAAAGCTTTTACCCTCATCGAAGCGTTGATTGTAATCATAATTCTTGCCCTGCTGCTGACAGTAGCCTACCGATTGCTCGTCACCAGCCAGAAGGGGGCAATTCACGGCCAGGAAGCTTCGCTTCACCTTATGGCCGGCGATATTCTCGCAGTGGCTCTCGAAAGAGACTTCTGTAATGTTCTACCATTCAAGATCAATTCAGACAAAGGGAAAGTGGCCGGCCCGATTTCCTTTTCCCCCGACAATGTTGCTGCTGATTCAGTATTGTTCTGGGCCTTGAGTGATACCGGGGTCAAACAGATAAGGTATTCATTTGACCGGCAAAAGCGCTTTGTTTTGCGGGAAGAGGTTGATTCAACCGGCCAGGCAATTCGCAGTGAAAGGTTCGCTGAGGGCTACGTAACCGATTTTGTCATCAATGATGAATCAAAAATAGCAGAAACGATCAAAGTTAAGGTTGAGATGGAAGGAAAATCGAAGAAGACTGTTATCAACAGAGTCTTCTGCCACGGCCTGATCAATGAAAAAGACTGCAAACACTGGATTTTTCATTTTTAAATTTTCTGCAAACATTTTTGTACTTTCATTCGTCTGTAACTTAAAAATGAAGGCTTAAAAAACTGATTTAGAAAACATATCTTTCTCACAGCCGGAAACTTTAAAACAGGTTAAAATACAGTGAAATCGAAACAGACAATATGAATGTCAAGCAAGGAGGATGCTGCATCGGCACAGCAGATGCTTAACGAATAATGGCAACAGATTTTATTAACCTGACTCTTAAGAACCGCCTGGCAGCATGGGTTTGCTGTATTCTTCTATCATTAAATTCCTCGGCGATATTTGCCCAAATTCCCCTGCCGCCATTGCCGTTACCTGATCCTTTTGGCATTTTTGGCAACACCGATGAAGAAAAAGAGAAAGCCCTCGGCGAAATCGTTTCGGTAGGCATGGAAAGAAAACCGGCCGGAACCGCGCCATACGGCCTTACCCCTTCTGGCGACCCGCTATGGCCGGTTCCTGACCCGGAACCGGCAAAAACCGCAACGGCCAAGGTCGAAACGGCAAAAACCACACCTGCGGTTATTACCAGCCCGTCATCATCCGGGCAGGTTACCAACGAAAAGCACAGCGAGACCATCAACTGCATGGTCGCCAGAAACAGCTTTGAAGGGCGCAACATCAGCCCTTTGATCAATAAAAATCTTACCGCCGGCGAAAAATCAGGTCTTGCCGGAAGACCGGCCGCAGAGCTTTCTGACAAAGAAATTGAAGCCTTGCAGTATTCTTTCATTTACGATCTTCAGCGCCATGCTAAATTTGTCTATGAAGGCAAAAATGCCATGGCGGCAGCTGTCGCCTGCAAATGGAAGTTAATCGGCAGCCTTCATTCCAATCAGATTGATGAAATTACCTTTAATATCGCGACAAAGAATAATTTTCCGAAATTCTCTTTGTGGATTGAATCTGTGATTGAGCAGGACAAAAAATTCATCGAGAATCCATGAAGAAATCTAAATATCCTGGAGGGAACTTTATGAAAAGGCTTTTGAAAATAGTTTCTGTGTTTCTGGTTCTGGCCATGTTGCAGTTCAATGCTGGTGTTGCACAGACCATCAACAACAACAATGCCAACACTCAGCCTCAGCAACAGCAGCAGGGGTTTGGCGGCTGGGGCGGCTGGATGGCATTTCTCCCCTTCCCGCTCCCCCCTATTCCACTGCCATTCTTTGGCGGTTTTGGCATGGGTAATGCCGGTGCCGGGCAACAGGGAACCAACAATAACCAGAATGTTGTTGTCAATGGTGGCGGCAACCAGGACAATACCCAGCTGATGGAAATGATGAAACAGATTCTTGAGCTGCTGCAAAAGCGGCAAAGCGAAGAAACCGCCTCTGAAAGCTACCCGGTTGAAGGTTCAGAAGAACCCGCGGCAGGCACCGCAGTTCAGGATACCACCGAAAATGAGTCTCAGACAGGCGAAGGCGCATTGAACGAATAACAACAATTGAAAAGTAAGCACGCAAACAAAATGACTGTCATT
>JAQUZA010000547.1 GCA_028691595.1 Candidatus Rifleibacteriota bacterium | reverse complement strand
GTTTCCATGCCCGGTATGATGGATACAGTTCTCAACCTTGGTCTAAATGACGATACCGTTCAGGGAATCATCGAAAAAACCGGTAATGAACGCTTCGGCTGGGATTCATACCGCCGTTTCGTTCACATGTATGGCGACGTTGTAATGGGCATGAAGCCAGAGTCAAAAGACGAAGAAGATCCGTTCGAAACCGTCATGGCCAAGCTCAAAAAAGAAAAGAAAATAACCAAAGACACTGAAATGACCGCGGAAATTCTTCAGGAACTTACTCAGCGCTACAAAAAGCTGATCAAGGAAAGAACCAAGAAGGACTTCCCGACTGATCCGATGGAACAGCTCTGGGGTGCCGTCAACGCCGTCTTTGGTTCATGGATGGGCGAACGTGCCATTATCTACCGCAAAAAAGAAGGCGTTCCCGAAAACTGGGGTACTGCAGTAAACGTTCAGGCCATGGTTTATGGCAATATGGGCGAAGATTGCGCTACGGGCGTTGCTTTTACCCGCAACCCGGCGACAGGCGAAAACGCCTTCTATGGCGAATACCTCATTAACGCACAGGGCGAAGACGTTGTTGCCGGTATCAGAACTCCCCAGCAGGTAACTGTAAAGGGTTCGAAAGAATGGGCCAAAGACAACAGCATCAGCGAAAAAGAACGCAAAAGCGAACATCCTTCTCTTGAAGAATCGATGCCCGAAGTCTATAAGCAGCTGGTTGACGTTTATCAGAAACTCGAACACCACTACAAAGACATGCAGGACATCGAATTCACCATTCAGCAGGGCAAACTCTGGATGCTCCAGACCAGAAACGGCAAACGCACTGCAGCAGCTGCCGTAAAAATTGCCGTTGACATGGTCAAAGAAAAACTGATCAGCGAAAACGTTGCACTCCTGAGAGTTAAGCCCAGCGATCTTGATCAGCTCCTGCACCCAGTTTTCGACCCCAAAGCCGAAAAGAAGAAAATTACCAGGGGTCTGCCGGCCTCTCCGGGTGCCAGCAGCGGTCGCGTTGTCTTTAACGCTGAAGATGCTGAAACCTGGAAAGCCAGAGGCGAAAAGGTCATTCTCGTTCGCATCGAAACCAGCCCTGAAGACATCGGTGGTATGGATGCAGCCGTTGGTATTCTTACCGCCCGCGGTGGCATGACTTCACATGCAGCTGTTGTGGCACGCGGCTGGGGCAAATGCTGCGTAGCAGGTGCCGGCGAAATTCAGATCGATTACAAAAAGCGCCAGATGAAAGTCAAAGATGCCGTTGTCAAAGAAGGCGACTGGATCAGCCTTGACGGTTCAACCGGCGACGTTATGCTCGGCCAGGTCAAAACCATTGACCCCAGCCTCTCTGGCGATTTCGGCACCATCATGAAATGGGCTGACAAAGCAAGACAAATTGATGTTCGCACCAATGCCGACACACCCAAAGATGCAACCATCGCCCGCAAATTCGGCGCGCAGGGCATCGGTCTGTGCCGCACCGAACACATGTTCTTCGAAGGCGACAGAATCAAGTATATGCGCGAAATGATTCTTGCCAATGACGAAGCTGGCCGCCGCAAAGCACTTAAGAAGCTTCTGAAGTTCCAGACTGAAGACTTTTATGGCATCCTTAAAGCCATGGAAGGCTACCCGGTCACCATCAGAACTCTTGATCCGCCGCTGCACGAATTCGTACCTCACGAAGAAAAACAGCAGAAAGAAATGGCCAAAGAACTTGGTATTTCAGCCGAGCAGGTCAAGAACAAAGTTGATTCACTGCATGAATTCAACCCGATGCTTGGTCACCGCGGCTGCCGCCTTGGTATCACCTATCCGGAAATCACTGAAATGCAGGCAGAAGCTATCTTTGAAGCAGCATGCAAGCTGACCAAAGAAGGCATCACTGTGTATCCTGAAGTTATGATTCCGCTCATCGGCACAATCGAAGAACTCAAGCATCAGAAGGCCGTTGTTAAACAGGTAGCTGAAGCAGCCACCAAAAAACATGGCGTAGCTGGCAAGCTCAAATACCTCATCGGCACCATGATCGAAATTCCACGTGCCGCTATCATCGCTGACCAGATCGCAACTGAAGCCGAATTCTTCAGCTTCGGCACCAACGACCTGACTCAGATGACCTTCGGTTACAGCCGCGACGACGCTGGCAAGTTCCTGCAGGATTATTATGACAAGAAAATCCTGAAGCACGATCCTTTCCAGAGCATCGATCAGGAAGGCGTTGGTCTGCTGATGAAATGGGGCGTAGAACGTGGCCGCACCACCAGACCAGACCTTAAGATCGGCATCTGCGGCGAGCATGGTGGCGAACCTGAATCGGTTATGTTCTGTCACAAACTCGGTTTCGACTATGTGAGCTGCTCACCTTTCCGGGTTCCGATAGCCCGCCTGGCCGCTGCTCACGGTGCACTCAATCATGCTGAAGATCGCAGCAAGAGCCTTAAAGCTCAAAATCACAAACCCGTAAAAGCCAAAGCATCTGAAGCATAAGGAATAAGACCATGAATTCTCCCAGGCGACGCGCACGCGAAGTAGCATTAAAAGCACTTTATCAGGCCGAAATGGTAAAAACTGATAATAACGAGGCATTAAACCAGGTTCTCAGTGAATCTGTCTTTTACCCCGTAATCGAAGCCGTCGCCCGGGACTTCCTCAAGTCTACCAGAGCCAAAGAAATTCTGTCAGGAGAAGTCGAGGCTTTTGTCCCCGACTTCTCCGACAGTCTTTCTACCTACCCGCACGAAGGCCCGGCTGAACTGCCCCTTAAGGTTAAAGCGCTTCTCGAAAAATATTTTCCGGGCGTAACCTATAACCCTGCTTCTGAAGCAGAAATCAGGAGCTTCTGCAAAAAGCTGGCAGACAAAACCAGCAAACTTGCGCATATAGAAGAATTTGCC
>JAQUZA010000546.1 GCA_028691595.1 Candidatus Rifleibacteriota bacterium | reverse complement strand
TGCCGGTGTTCTGTTTCTGTTTGAGCTCATCTTCAAGATTTTTTAACTGCTTAATGGCCTCAGGGAGCCTGCCATGCTTGAGTTCTGCGGCTTTGTTAAGGTCGTAGGCACGTTCAGCCTCGCTGATCTCCTGGTTTAACTTCTCAATCATCTCACGTTGGCTCTGAACGCGCTTGATAACTCCGCGTTCGCTTTCCCACTGCGCTTTCATTGCATCGCCACGGTTCTTTAGATCGGCCAGTTCTTTGCGCAAGCTGGCCAGTCGATTGATGCTGTGTTCGTCCTTTTCTTTAATAAGTGCCGCTTCTTCGATTTCGAGCTGCATGATGCGCCGGGTAACTTCATCGAGCTCGGTGGGCATCGACTCGATGTCGGTGCGAATCATGGCACAGGCCTCATCGACAAGGTCTATGGCTTTGTCGGGCAGAAAACGGTCGGTAATGTATCTTTGAGAAAGGGTTGAAGCGGCAACCAGGGCTCTATCCTGAATTTTAACGCCGTGGAATACCTCGAACCGCTCTTTCAGGCCGCGAAGAATTGAAATGGTGTCGGCAACATCAGGCTGTTCAACCAGAACGGGTTGAAACCGGCGTTCGAGTGCCGCATCTTTTTCGATGTGCTTACGGTATTCATCAAGAGTGGTAGCGCCGATGCAATGAAGTTCGCCGCGTGCGAGCAGCGGCTTGAGCATATTGCCGGCATCCATGGAGCCTTCGGCTTTTCCGGCCCCGACAATGGTGTGCAGTTCGTCGATAAACATTATTATCTGACCGTTGCTGCTCTTAATTTCAGCGAGAACGGCTTTCAGACGTTCTTCAAATTCACCTCTGAACTTGGCTCCAGCGATCAGAGCACCGAGGTCGAGGGCAAAAATGGTTTTATCACGAAGACTTTCGGGTACGTCACCCTGCAGAATTCTCTGGGCAAGCCCTTCGGCAATTGCAGTTTTCCCAACCCCGGGCTCGCCTATCAACACCGGGTTGTTCTTGGTTTTGCGCGACAATATTCTTATGACCCGTCGTATTTCAGCATCACGACCAATTACCGGGTCAAGTTTGCCTGTTTTTGCCATCGCAACCAGATCACGCCCGTATTTTTCGAGAGCTTCGTAAGTCTGCTCAGGGTTTGCAGAAGTTATGCGCTGGTTGCCGCGAACCGATGTCAGAGCCTGCAAAAATTGTTCCCGGGTCAGGCCAAGCCTGGCAAAAATCCGGCCGGTCGGAGATTCAGAACCGCTGGCGATCATAGCCAGAACAATGTGCTCGACCGACATATACTCGTCTTTGAGAAGTTTCATCTCTTCTTCGGCCTTGACGAGCAGTTGCGAAAGCTCACGGTTGACATAAAACTTGTCGGGGGTCATTCCCGGCCCTGATACGCGTGGAAGACTGCTGATGGCCTGCTGTGCCCGGTCGCGCATTGTCGACAGCGGAATATTGACGTTGTTGAGCAGGCGGGGTACCAGATCAGCCTCGTTGGCCAGAAGGGCCAAAAGCATGTGCTCGGTTGAGATTTCCTGGTGGCCATGCTGGATGGCAATGTTCTGGGCAAGCTGCAGCGCTTCCTGAGTTTTTTGTGTCATTTTGTTGATATCCATCAGAGCACCTCTTGAAAAATTGTGATTATTCAAACATATTATGAGCAATCAGCATGCCAGATTGTTTAATGAATGCCGGATGCGCCTGAACACCGTTCGGAAGCCGTTTTTGTGATGGCTTTTGCCACCAGGTGCTGTCGCAGCAACGTCGCATTTATCTTCGGCTGCGTCACTCCTGTCGCCCGGGCAAAACTGCAGCTTGATGCCTGTCGCCGGCCTGTGCTTTAAAAACCGGTGATATCCAGAAATACTGAAGATGCTTATTCAGAACTCTTTAGACGCGTCAGTCTGCTGAATCTTGAAATAACTGCTTTCCGGTCGGTATCGACAAGTTCAGAAAGTTCGGCGACACGCTCGGGCTGATAAAGCGCCATTAACTCAGCGTCGATGGTGAAGTTGTTTCTGGTTGTTGCCAACCATGGCAGAGTTCCGTCGTTATTGACCATGAAAAGGCTCATGTGCCGGGGCCCACGCACAATCAACCGCCGGTTGGTTGAAATATCGTATTGCAGGCACCGGTCACGCACTATTGCTGTTATTGGTTCGCCAGTTGTATTTGCAGATTCAATACCAATAAATCCGTTAAGGGTAGGTACTATATCTTCATGCGCGGTGGGTGCAGTTGCAATTGCCGGCTGAATCATCGGCCCGACCATGATAACGCTGGTGCGAAACTGGTTTATATGCGGACCGGTGGCATGAAAAATCTGACCATCTTCACCCAGGCACTCGCCATGGTCGCCGAGAATCACAAAAACGGTATTTTCATCAAGATTTTGCTCTCTGACCTGGGTAAAAAATGCGGCCAGTTCATGGTCGATATAGCCGCAGGCATTGCGGTAACGATTTGTCAGACCGATCATGGCAGTCTCGTCATAGCCTGATGCTATAAAGTCGCTGTCAAAGCCGACCACTGGTTGATACTTCGTGAATTCCGGCGGAAACGTGTAATTGTAATGAGTGTCATACAATACACCTTCGAGAAGCTTCGGCCCGGGCTTCTTTAATTCGTGCAGCAGTATCTGCAGGGTTCTACCCGAATTAAGCCGGTTCAGGTCGGGCGGCGGCGAAATGGCATGCTGCTTCTCTGCTTCTTCAATGCCGACATAGCCATAATCAGGGTAAACGAGAGTTACGCCGACATCGCTGATGCGTTTCAGGTTGTAACCTGATTGCTGCAAAAAGCTGATCCAGGTCGATGGCCTGAAAAAATTGGCAAAGCCGTCAGGGCCAAGGAAGGGTATAATGCTGTAATAAACTGCGGTGGTGCCACCGAGCGAGTCATTGGTTGTACC
>JAQUZA010000545.1 GCA_028691595.1 Candidatus Rifleibacteriota bacterium | reverse complement strand
TGTGGCGGGTGGGGGGGAGGGGGGGGGGGGGCTGCTTGGTGACTCCCCCCTCAGACAGTTAAGTCAGGCGGCAACGAGGTGGGTAAATAAAACAGCCGCGGCTGTAGCGATGACTGCCGCGGCTGATGGCCTCAACAAAGCTGGTTGAGGTTAATAAGATGTTGAGAGTTTTGTCAGTTGAGTTTGTGGGCCTTGAAGATTTCCTGGAGGGCCTGGTTGGCAGCCATGCGCACTTCGCGGCTCTGGTCGCGGGTGGTATTTTTCAGGGCAACCAGACACCTGATGTCTCTCAGGTTTCCGAGGGCTTCGGCGGCTGTTTTACGCACCGCACTGCTGCGGTCAGCCAGCATCATCATCAGTGTTTCAACGACGCTGCTGTTGCCGATGCGGCCAAGGATGCGGGCAACGTTTTCGCGCAGGAAGTTATTGCGGTCCTGGGCGATGCGCAGCAGGCGACCAATCAGATTGACCTCGCCAATTCTGACGAGCAGGTCGCAGGCGTGCCGTCTGATGCGTTCCTCGGCGTGCTTTAGGGCTTCGATGAGCACTTCGTATGAATTTTCGCCGAAGCTGACAATTGCTTCGCTGCAGGCGAGGGGCACGATCGGAGACGGGTCGTCGAGGCGGGCGAGCATCGGCATGATCGAGCCAGGGTCGCCAATACGCGCCAGGGCTTCGGCAGAAGCTTCGCGAACCTTTTCCGATGCGTCTTCAAGGGCTTTTACCAGATGGGGAAGGGCAACGCGGTCGCGGCGTTCGCCGAGCACCACGACGGCCATGCAGCGCACCGATTCGGTTTTATCGGTGAGTGCCGCGATAATGATGTCGGGTACCCTGGCATCGGCCATCTGTGCCAGTGATTTGACGACCAGGCGACGAACCTGTTCTGACTGGTCTTTACTGGCTTTTTCGAGAAACTCGACGGCGGCGGTGTCTTTTAGTTCGCCGAGCACTTGAGCTGCTTTGGCCCTGACGGTTTCGACAGAGTCGCGCAGGGCTTCGATTGCCGGTTGTACTGCGGCGGTGGTGCCGATTTTTCCTATGGCTTCAATGGCTGCGGAACGAACCTTTTCGGTTGTATCTTTAACCAGATTCGACAGGGTTCTGATGGCGCGGGGGTCTCTTGTGTCGCCGAGTACGGTTGCAATTGAGACTCTGACTGGTTCTGATGGGTGTGAAGCGCCCATGATAAGCTTTTCTACGAGCTTTCGGCTCTGGTTGGCGATCATCTGACGCGACAACAGCTCAAGGGGAATATTGTATTCGGGTTTTTTGAGGATATCGATCAGCGCGTCAAGAGCGCCTTCGGTTTTGATGCCGCCGAGAGCCTCGACGCACCACTGGCGCTGCAGCTGATCGCCGCTGGCAAAGTAGCTCATGATAACCGGAATCGCTTTGTCGTTGCCAACTTTGGCAAAGAGGTGAGCGACATTGAATCTGATGAGATGCAGGATTTCGCTGCTGCATTCAAGAATACGCCGGTCAGGAATGCCGGCGAGTTTTTTCATGTCTTTGTCGGTGAGCGATTCGCGGGCGATCTTGATCAGCAGACCGAAGGCCCGTTCGTCCTGAAGACTGGCCAGAGCCTGGGCGATCGAGAACTGGGCCCAGGCGTAGCCTTCTTTCAGAATGACAGAAATCGGATTCGCTGAGGTGAGGTATTCGTCGATGGCCAGCAGACTGTCGGCAATGCAGCCGCTGAGTTTTTTGTCATCGGTGGTGTCAAGAACCTTGAGAAGGGGGAAGATGGCGCGAATACTGCCGATACGGCCGAGAACCCTTACCAGTGACGGCAGGATATTGTCGTTGTGCCCGCTCTGAATGGCCTTGGTTATCGGTTCTACGGCCATTTCGCCCATTTCGCAGATTGCCCATTCGGCTTTTTCGACGATTTGCGAATCTTGTTCGGCCAACGATTTGATCAGTGGTTCGATGGCCCTTGCGCCTTTGATCAGGCCAAGAGCTTCGATGGCGGCCAGGCGTACGTCACGTTCTGAGTCGGTCAGGCGCTGAACCAGGGGTTCGATGGCAATCGGGTTGCCGATTTTGCCAATGGCACGGGCCGCAGAAATTTTGTGTTCGGGTTCGGCGGCTTCGAGAAATTTAACCAGATCGCCGGCCGTAGCTTTTTCGCCGATTTCACCCAGGGCTTCGATGGCCTTGAGGCAGAGCATCGAATCTTCTTTTTCGAGAATTGACAGCACGTAACGACTGGCTTTTGAAGATCTGATCTTGGCAAAAGCTTCGAGAGACAGCATGGTCAGGCGCTGATTGAAAGAGTTCACCAGCTTGAGCATCGGTTCAACGGCTTTCGCATCGCCGATTTCACCGAGGGCCCAGATAATTTTTTCTTTAAGTTGCGGATTACTGACCTGGAAAATATCGATCAGTGGTTCAACGGCATTGGCATTACGGATCTGACCCAGAGCCTGAATCGTGGCTGTTCTGATCCGTTCGTTGTCTTCGCCGAGCACGACGAGAAGCTGATCGCAGGCAGCAGTGGAAGCCATTTTTCCGAGGGCCTCGATGGCCTTAAGCCGCACTTCAAATTCAGGGTCTTTCAACATCGGCAATACTATGGTAACCGACTTCGGGTCAGCGATATTACCGATTGCTTCGCAGGCAATGTAGCGCAGATCGTTGTTGCGGCTTTTCAGAAAAGCGCTGACCGCCTTCAGAGCCGATGCTGAACCTATTTTGCCCAGAGCTTCGAGGGTCACGTAACGGAGATCTTCATTATCTTCTTCGAGGAGCTTGATCAGCGGAGTAACAGCGTCTTCTGCGCCAATTCTACCCAGAGAGCGGGCCGCGATGAATTTAAGCTGCGGATGCTCTGATGACAGGCAGAGAACCAGAGGTCTTACCGCTTCGGTTGCGGCAACGTCGCCCAGGT
>JAQUZA010000544.1 GCA_028691595.1 Candidatus Rifleibacteriota bacterium | reverse complement strand
AGTTATTCATAGCCTTATAGCTATTGCCTTCTTTAATAATTATACCAATGTGAGTATCAGGATCTTTAATGCCGTCACCGGTATAATCGTAGGTTTTCCAGGTTATGACATCACCCTCGGCGAATGGTGGCACCTTAACTTCTTTCCAGCCCTTTGATTTGAGATCGGTTACGGTAGATCTGCAGTTAAGATGAACCTGGCTGAGAGCACCGGCATTTTTGAGAGCCGTAGTTACAACCTTTGCACAGGCGAGTCGCCCACCTGCGACATCTGAAGTTCTAAAAGCTGTGCTGCCAACAAGTTTTTTAGCCTCGGCCACGATTCGCTTCTGAAGGGTACCAGAGGCTGTGGTGGCAGGGGTTGAAGTATTACCGCTGGAAGAAGCGCCCTTGGTTTTTGAAATGTAGCTTGCATGAACGTATCTGGTTTTGCCATTGTAGTCAATTTTATACCAGTCACCCTCTTTACCGATTACTTTTACGGCAATGCCATTCGGAATTGTTGTGTCGATTTTGCCCCATGGCGCTGTTCTGACGTTAAGGGCGCTGGCGGTGACATAACCGGTAAAATTATAGGGGTTTGCCGGAGCTGGCGTAGTTTTCTTGTTGTCAATGTAGCGTTTGGCAACAAATGCTTCATTACCGTTCCAGCTGATTTTATACCAGTCGCCGGCGACACCTAGAATATTGACCTTGTCACCCTGTTTGATCTGGCTGAGGATGTCACCGTGGGGGACGCGGCGTACATTCAGTGCAAAGGTATTAACATAGCCGGTGTTCGGAAATGGTTTTGCCTTTTCGCCAGCCTTAAGAACATAGGCAGAGTGCACATAGGCAGTCTTACCATTAACAGACACTTTGTACCAGTCACCAGAGGCACCGATTATACTGACCTTATCGCCCTTTTTGACGGTACCGATAATATCGCCCCAGGGGGCCGAGCGAATATTCAAAACGTCAGCCAGAGCCACGGTGCCAGTCACAGCTTTCTTGTCTTTATCGACAGCAGCTTTTGCAGCCTTGTCTGCATCGGCATTAGCCGAAGACTGAATCTTGACTGATGTTTCAGAGAACGGGGTTGAAGCACTGGCCGGCATATCGCAAAGCAGCACGGCGAGCCCCATAATCAACAGCTTTCCAATCGGTTTCATTTTCATCCCCCTTGAGTAGTATTATTATTTTACTGCAAAATACCCAAAAAGTTTACTTTTCTTGCAAATTTCATATTTTGATTATATTATTTTGCCTGTTCGGTAGACTAAACCACAACAAAACGGGGACTGGCCAAATGATCGATTTCAAGAATTTTTCGTTTCTCAACACCCTTCCATCTAAAGAACACGAAAAACTTAAAAGAGTCTGCCGATTTCAGAAATACACCTCCGGTACCCGCGTTTTAATTGAAAAAGAAGCCATCGACGACATGATCATTGTCGTAGAGGGGCAGTTGGCAGCCATAAAGACCTACGGCGAGCGAAAAGTGACCCTTTTCAACCTTGATCCTGGTGATGCCTATGGCGAAGTTGAGATTCTCAACGGTACCCCGGCTCTGACGACGCTAATTGGCTATCAGGAATTTCACCTGATGTTTATCCCCAAAGACGCAGTTTTGCGTCTTATCGGCCTCTACCCTGGTTTTGCCAAAGAAGCGCGTGATCTTTATTCGCGTCGGGCCTCTCAACTGTTAGAAGAGGGCGAAAACCTCACCCAGGAAGCGAGAGTCGTAACTTTTTTTAATGTTAAGGGCGGTGCCGGCAAGTCGGTTATTTCGTCAAACGTTGCCACGATGCTGGCCCGTTTCTGGAAAAAGAAAGTGGTTCTTCTGGACTTGAACCTTGCTTTTGGCGATCAGGGCATTCTGTTAGGTCTTTCAGCCGAAAAACACATTCACAAGCTGCTTGAAGAAAAGGGTCCACTGAAACTTTCACAGATTGAAAAGCAGCTAACCCACCATTCTTCAGGTTTAAAAGTGCTTCTGCCGCCACCACTGCCTGAACTGGCAGAAACGATCTCCCCTGATTTTGTTGAAAAAATTGTTGAAACTCTAAAACCGCACTACGATTTTATAATTATCGATACTCATAATCAGCTAACCGAGCTTGAGTTGAAGATATTCGATTTCAGCAGCCTCATCATGCTGGTCATGACCATGGAACTAACCTTCATAAAAAACACCAAACTGCTGCTCGACCTGTTGATCAGGTCTAAAATCCCCAGAGATAAAATAAAAGTGGTTTTGAACAGGGCCTTCAAATCGATGGGTCTTGAGCCGGCAAAAGTTGAAAAATCGCTGCGTTATGCCATAAGTCATTTTATACCCAGTGAGGGCAACATCGTAATTCCATCAGTCAATCAGGGAATACCATTCGTGCTGTCAAAAAGCAGTGATGGCACAGCAATACTGGCAGCCATGAGAAAATTGTGCGCCAACCTGAGCGGCGAAGAAATTGAAAAAGGCACCTGGAATATGTTTTCACTCTTAAAAGAAGTCCTGGGAATGTAATTTCTAGAGCATTTCCTGAACATTGCCCCGAAAAGGCCACACAACTTGCGCGTCATCCCAGCGCACGCGTGATTCTCGTAAATGCAGACTTAGTCACCGCTTTTACCCATGCGTGGCAAACGTGAAAAAATAATTCAAGCGTGTGGTAAAGTGTGTAGCAGGATGCCTGCATGGATTTTGCTGCTTTGGCTGCTGCCCAAACTCGAAAAATTTCGGGATGATGGGTAAAATTACCAGCTGAACAGCTTGCGGAAGAAAGCGGGCTTTTTCTTCTCGACTTTAACGGCAATAATCGAAATATTATCTCCACCACCGCCATCTAGGGCTTTCTGAATAAGTTGCTCAACCGACTCGGCCGGGTCGGCAGCAGTTTTTAATGTTTCAGAAATAGAGG
>JAQUZA010000543.1 GCA_028691595.1 Candidatus Rifleibacteriota bacterium | reverse complement strand
TGTCCATTTATAATGGTATGGATGCTGAAATTGGAGCAAAAATATGAAGAGAAATATACTTGAAGCGGCAAAGGTTATCAGATCGAAGAATGCCGGGCCTTATGAGCTTACTTTTGACATAATTTTCAAGAACAAAGAATTTTTCGAAATGTTTAAATCACAGCAGCTGATAAATCGCCAACAGATGGCTGGAATCCTTAAAATCAACGAGAGCGATGTTCTCAATCTTGTCTGGTTTTCACCCGCCAACGCCGTTAAAATCACCATTAAGCGCCCGATGCCCTCAGGCGCACCCGGTGAAACAGATATCTACGGGGCGCAGCAGCACGCACCACTGCTGGCGATCGAGTTCTAATATGCAGAGTTCATTTCTGCATTCAAACATGTCTCATTTCGAGACGTTGATGTATTCAACTTACTACGCCCCGCGTGGTCGGCCTCGACTCTACATGCTCGGCAGCCTGCTGGCGAGCAGATATCTCGGGCCGACCGATCTGCTGATCGGTGTCATCGGCGGCGAAGGCTCTGGCAAATCGACCCTGATCAAAGGGCTTTTTCCAGGGCTCGAGCTGACCAATGACGACGATGGTGTAAATCTTAAAAGCACGCCAATATACGATTTTCACCCCGAGAACTTTTTTGCGCCGCACACTTTTCACCTCGATGTTCGTTACGAGCTGGCTTTTAAGCAGCCTTTCGAGATTATCGAGGCAGTGAACCGTGCGGTTGAGAATGGCCGAAGGGTGGTGATCGAGCATTTCGACCTGCTGTTCAAGCAGCTTGGCTATAATGCGCAGATTATTTTTGCCATTGGTGAAGAATTGCTGGTCTGCCGGCCGACGGTGTTCGGGCCTTTCCCGGCCGAGATCAAGGCGCATGTTGAGAAGACTGCTGTTTATAGACGCATGGCACATTCGGCCGAAGATATCACCAGCTATGTGCTTGCCTCTGATTACAACTACACGCGCCGGGTTCTGCATTCAGATGTTAAACATGGCTTTGTCATCAAATTTACCGAGAAGCCAGATATTGATATTCGCGCGGTTGAAGAGAAGGTGAAGGCGGTAATAGCTGCCAACGTGCCGATTGGTGTTGCCTGCAAAGACAAGATCAGCATTGGTGACTGGCAGATGTATTGTACCGGCACCCGCACCCACGTCAAGGCTTCGGGGCAGATCGAAAATTTCAGATTGTGGCAGGAATACGTTTACGACCCGATCTGGAAGGAATATATGCTGGTCGGCATGGTGGGCCCGAAGAAGGGCGTTGGTGTGGAAGGAATTACCTATTTCAGCGAGTAATCAGGAAGATCCCGGGTGTTAAAAAATAATAGACAGCCTGATCAGGGAAAGGAATGAAGATTATGAAATGCAGGTTTCGCAAGCTTACAGACAATGGAATCAGACGCGAAAGCATTGGTGGTCGGCAGTTTTTGACTGTTGAGCCGGCGGTGTTGAGCAGGCTGGCGGAAGAGGCTTTTCACGATCTTTCATTTTATCTGCGCCCGGATCATCTTGATGAACTTGCTGCCATTGCCGCAGACCCTTCAGCGGCTGATAATGAGCGTTTTGTCTGTAGCTCGTTGATACGAAATGCTGTTATTGCCGCTGAAGGGTTTCTGCCGCTTTGTCAGGATACCGGAACCGCAACGGTATTTGCCTGGCGCGGCGAGAGGGTTTTGACCGGCGGAGAAGATGAGCGCCTGCTCACTGAAGGCATTGCCGCCGCCTGGCGCAACAACAGTCTGCGCTACTCGCAGGTTGCACCGTTAAGCATGTTTGCAGAGGTTAACACCGGCAATAATCTGCCAGCTCAGATAGAGATCGCTTTTGCGCCAGGTGAAGAATATAACTTCATGTTCATGGCCAAGGGTGGTGGTTCAGCCAACAAAACGGTGCTTTTTCAGGGCAGTCGGGCGCTGTTGAATGAGAAAGCACTCGAAGATTTTTTGAAAGAAAAGATTGCCGGGCTGGGAGTTGCTGCCTGCCCGCCTTACACCCTGGTGGTCGTTGTTGGCGGCACTTCGCCCGAAAATAATCTCAAAACCATGAAACTTGCCTCGACCGGCTGGCTTGACGGTCTTCCGACCGTTGGCGATGGCAAAGGCACGCCATTTAGAGATCTTGAATGGGAAGCCCGGGCAATGAAAATCGCGGCGGCAACAGGGTGGGGTGCTCAGTTTGGCGGCTCGCACCTGGCGCTCGAGGCCAGAGTAGTGCGCCTGGCGCGCCATGCCGGATCATGCCCGGTTTCGGTTGGGGTATCGTGCAGTGCTCATCGCAATATGGCCGCAAAAATAACCTCAGAAGGGGTTTTTCTCGAAGAGCTCGATCGCAACCCGGCTCGATTGCTGGAAAAATGCCAGATCAGCAGTCTCAAGGCTGGCAGCATCGATCTCGACTGCCCGATGCCCGAAATTCTTCTGCAGTTATCGAAGCACCCGGCCGGCTCACTGGTATTACTGAACGGAACCATGGTCGTGGCCCGCGATATGGCGCATGCACGTATTTTTGATATGGTCAATGCCGGACAGCCGCTTCCTGATTATTTCAAGAACCACCCGATATATTATGCCGGGCCTGCCAAAACCCCGGCCGGTCGTGTTATCGGCAGTTTCGGCCCGACCACGGCGCAACGCATGGACGAATACATGGAGTTCTTCATGAGCCGTGGCGCTTCAATGGTAACTCTCGCCAAGGGCAACCGCGCCGAAAGTGTAGTCAAATCATGCGCTCAGCACGGCGGTTTCTACCTGGGCACCATCGGCGGAGCCGCCGCCCTCATTGCCAGCGAGAATATTCTGACCTCCGAAGTCATTGATTTCCCCGAATTCGGCATGGAAGCGGTGCACCGCATAAAAGTAAAAGATATGCCTGCCTTCATCCTCTACGACAAC
>JAQUZA010000542.1 GCA_028691595.1 Candidatus Rifleibacteriota bacterium | reverse complement strand
AACTGACCAACAAGGGCGTTGGTGCCGACAGCCTGAGGTTCAACCCTGCCGGGAACGTTCATGCTGCCGCTGAGGGTGGAGCCAGTGCTCAAAATCACGTCTGCGGTTGCCGGAGTGGTTCCGAGGGAGACCCTGGTCGGCAGACCGGGGAGGAAACCGACTGGAACAACAGCCTGAATGTAATAGTCGACATTCGGTTCGGCGACAAAGAAGAAACTGCCGTCGTAACCGCAGCGGATTTCGTTGCTGCCTGCGACTGCCGGATAAGGATACATTTTGTTGCCGTCAGTGAGTGAACTTCTGGCTGCCAATTTTCTGAAAACCATTACCGAAGCCGGCACTGGCTCACCAGACGCGAGCTTAACCATGCCAGAGACCTGGACACCAGAATCGATGTCGAAGTCAAGGGTCTGAGAGACCGAAGCCATGGTGATCTGAATGTATTTTGCCGCGCCAGCGAAAGGAACGGCATAACCATTATAGTAACCGGGCTTCAGATAGGCTTCATAAAAACCATTGGTAGCCGGAACACGTATCGGGCGGAAATTTTCGGCAAGGGCATCGGCGCCTTCAGGAACGAGAACGAGAGCGCCGTTCACAGGAGCATTGTTAAGGGTGAACGCCCCAGAGACTTTGGGCAGTTCAGCCAGAACCAGATTGAACGCCGAATTGGTCGGAGAAACCAAGACATTTTCGTAGGTCTTGGCAAGATACTTGCTTTCTGCAGCACTGGAGGGCGTAAAGGCGAGCCTGAAAGCATATCTTTCGGGAACCATTATCGGGAAAGGTCTGGCAGGTATCGGGTCCCAGAAAGACTTGCCGATAATGGGCCAGGCGATTTTGCCGGTAGTATTGACCGGGTCAGCGGTAAAGCTGATGTCGACACCAGTGATATCGGGCACGATTGTCGGATCCTGGGTGCAGGTAACGGTAAACGGCACAAGGTTTCTGAAGCTTTCAGCTTCTGCCTTCACCATGGTGCCGGTAACGAAGAAGGGCTGCGAAAGGTGTCTGAATACGGCCGGAACCGGCATATCCATAGCCCATTCAAGGGTATAGGGGTCTACGAACGAGAAGGCTTCATAGGCCAGGAAAACGTATTCCTGACCAGGAGCAACGTTACCGAAAACGAAACTGCCATTGCGCATGGTGGCAAAGAACATTTCGCGTTTTTCGCCGGTCATTGACTGGTGGTGTTTTTCCATGGTCATCGGGCCCTGAGCGAATCTGGCGCTGGTCATGAGCACGCCGATCATTCTGGGCTCTGCGGCAGCCGGAACATTGGTCACATTGATGGTTACATCAGCCGGCTTCTGCCAGGTGAGAGTAACGGTCGGAGTGGCAACCAGATCAAGAATTTCAAGTGCAGGCGGAGTATAGATTCTCTGCAGATTGTTGCTAGTGCCGTCAGGAAGCTTGACTTCGACTGAGCGATAAAGGCTGCTGGCCTTGAAACCGTAGCGGTAACCGGCAGCATACTGGTCAGTCGGAATCTGCGGCACGGAAATACTGATGCGACCATTACCATCTGCCGACATCCAGTTAATATTCCAATAAGGAGCACGGAAACCAAGTGCCGGATCAGAAAACAGAACCAGACTGCCTGGTGCTTCAGGCAATGCAGCACCGTCATTGTCTCTCGCAAAGATCGTCATCTGAGTCAACGAGGCGGGCGACAGGTCGATGACAAAATTGTTGGTGACATCGGGAACCACATTGACACGATTGAGATAAAAACGCTTGCCGTCTTTATCTTCGATCACGATAGCGAACTGAGATTCACCAGGAAGAAGGCCAGAGGTAATTTCAAAAGTACCATCCTGATTGGTGTAACCCCAACCAAGGTTGTTGCCTTTGAGATCAAGAACTTGAAAGTTCAGATAAGCACGGGGAGAACCAGATTCTTTGATCGTGCCGGTAACGGTAAATTTGCGGCCAAGGGTAATTCTGGTGGGTGTAATCTGGCCGTTAGAAACAATACGAACGGTAGCGTTCGGTTTTTCGCCCCAGTCAGCGAAGTCATAACTGAAATCGGCAGGTCTGAAGTTTTCGGGCATACCGACGACAAATACTTCGTATTCGTTCGCTTCAAGCGGAATCATCGTCGACTGCCCAGCCATCGCATTTCTGACGACTTTGCCTTCAGCATCGGTATGGCAAAGGAAAACAGGCTCGCCACGCATGTAATAATCCGGGCTATAGTCAGGCATCATTTCAGTTGTCTGAACCGGCTTGCGGCAAACCTGAACCATTGCGTTAGCTACCGGCTGCCCCTTATCGTCGACCACCATCGCATCCAAGAAACCGATTGCAGAGGTATTAAGGCCAAATACCAGCTTAGTGCCATTCGGATTTTCAGTAGTCGGGTAAGAAGTTGCATCTTCGGCTACAAAAATCTCACGGCGCAGCAGGGGCATGCTTTGTGAGAGATAGATGGCTTCAGTAGCATTATTAAGATCGAGCTGATCGAGAATCAAGTCAACCTTGTAATTACCGCTCGGAATGCCCGAGATTCTGAACATGCCATTCGGATCGGTCGTCACGTTCTGCTGACGGAGAATATAAGTTGAGAAATTATTGCCGTCAGTTATAGTCTCGATTTTTACAGTCAGAGGCTGACTGATTGCCGGCTGGCCATCAACGTTAACCTGAGCCATGAACGAACGGTCTTCGTTGACCACGATGTTCTGAATCATGTTCTC
Organism: Candidatus Rifleibacteriota bacterium; assembly: GCA_028691595.1. GTDB lineage: Bacteria > Muiribacteriota > Ozemobacteria > Ozemobacterales > Ozemobacteraceae > Rifleibacterium. The sequence goes on along the minus strand of JAQUZA010000542.1, from coordinate 210 downwards.
TGCGGTGCTCTGATCGGCAGGAACAGCAATAATTTCATTAAAGTCGAGGAAGCCCTGCAATGGTTTGTAATAACCATTTTCAGAGGAGGCCACTTCAACAGCGTTCAGGAAGAATTTTTTGCCTCTCTCGGCCTTGAAAACGAAAGGACTGAAATCGAGCTGAGTAAAGACCTTGCGATCAAAACCATCGGCCTTGTTGAATAATTCGTG
>JAQUZA010000541.1 GCA_028691595.1 Candidatus Rifleibacteriota bacterium | reverse complement strand
GGCAGAGAACCGCCGGCAAGATGCAGAGGGGTTTCGCCCTGACGATTGAGGCAATCCGGGTTGGCACCGGCTTGCAGCAGGGTTGCGATGACCTCGACCAGCCCGTTTCTGGAGGCTATATGCAGGGCAGTCTCGCCATTGCCGTCGACGGCATTGATGACGAGCCCGGCCGAGGCAAGTAACAGCGGAATTGTCAGCGGGCAAAGAGTCTGGCCGGCTTCCTGTGGTTGCGGATTCAAACAGAGCCCCTCAATATTAACGGCATGGTGCAGCGCATTTTTGCCATCGTTGCTGCAAACTTTCGGGTCAGCACCAAGCTTGAGCAGTTCTTCTGTCATTTCTACGGCACCAAGGGCACAGGCATGATGAAGGGCAGTCATCCCGGCTGAGTCGGTTGCATTGTTGACAGGATTATTTTTAATAAGTTCTTTGAACATTGCAATATCGAGGCTGCGCACCGCAATATTTAGAGGGTCAGCGCTCAGCATTGCAGAAATTGAAAGCATCAATAAACACGTCAGTAGTTTTCGCATTGTTTTGCCCCTAATGGTGAGAATGGTTACAGGCTGCCGGTTCGGGCAAATCTTCCGGCAGCGGTGGAACGATGGTGGGCTGACGAAAGGCGTCATTGAACCTGAGCACATGTTCGCCGCCATCAGAGACCGGGCCGAAGTCAACCACGAGTGGTCTGGCTGAATTCTTTTCGAGTCTGATGATGAAACCGCCGAGCGGAGAAATGAGGGCATCTGCAATGATCGTCGGTGAGACCATGAATTCATCGAGAAAAACAGCTGCAGCATGGCGGTCGGTTACCCGTGCGAACATACTGGCTTCTTCGCGGATAACCAGGCGGTAAAGCTGATAGAGCTTGAAATTATGATCTGCCAGATTGATTATACTGCTGCCGGTTTTCTTAAAATGCAGGCTGACCGCATATCCTTCAGGCAATGATTCCGCCAGTGAAGCTATGGCAACATAGTCATCGAGGCTTGCAGGCATCGAGGCCGGCATTAAAAGAATGGCATCGGGCCAGATAACGTTTATGGCAATTCTCAGACTGTCATGAAAATCTGTATCGATTGTCGCAGGCTCGCTTCCCACAAAAACTGCGGTGAAGGTCAACGGCCCTGAAGCCATGTTGCAGGCTTTCATTTCGCGTTCAAATTTGTCTTTGAATTGAAGCAGCGAATCAGTGAGCGCATAAATGACGGTCTCTTCAGCTTTATCGACAGCTTCGATCTGCTTCCAGACGCTTGGTTCCATGGTGCATGCCAGGCCTGTATGCAGCTGAAGGGTGAAAAGAAGAATTGTCAGAATGCAGAAGAATATTCGCACTTTTGGCCTCAGTTCAGTGGGAAAGCACCAGTGGGTGCGGTTGTTACTTCATCCATCTCTCGATCCTGGACCCGGGCGGTAATTCGTTCGCTTAAGCTGACTCTGGTTCGTGAACGCGGCTTTTCAAGCTGAACTTCAACGGTGATGAATAGTTCTGGCCTGCCAATGTTGACCGACTGGGTTGCGGCCTCGACAAAAACACCAATGCCACTGACATCTTCAAGCCTGATTGAGAAATCACCGGTAATGTTTCCGAAGACAAATTTTCCGGGGTCAGGAGACCCAATTGCAGCAGGAGTAACGGCAGGCATGTTGTTCCATATTCCTGTCTGGTAGCATCTTAAAGTTTGGTTTACGCATTCGAGAGCACATCCCTTCCAGATTCCGTTGCGGTTTGCCTGCCCAAGCTCAGGAAGGGCAGGAACAAAGGGTGTGGTAATCGAAAAAAACATCACAGCATTGTTGCTTGATGGTGCAAGTTTGTCTCGCCACGTGCCATTAACGATTATTGGCCGGTCGCCGCCAAAACGGGCAGTTTTGCCATCTGGTCTGATTTCGTAGGCATGGTTGGCTTTTTCAATTATTTCTTTGAGGCGTAACAGAAAGATCTGAGCCTGTTTCTGCCGCTGAATTCGCCAGGCTCCTGTTTCGAAACCGGTCTGGCTCGAACTGAAAACCCCGAATGCCGAGATCATAAATAAAGAAAAAACAGCGGTGGCGATGAGAATTTCGGTCAAAGTAACCGCCTGGCGGTTTTTGCTCGAGCACAATTGGGTGTTGTTCATTTTATAACCTGGCTGTCTGGCTTGCATCCAAGCTCATCCGGTAGGTATTGACCGTTGCCTTGCCTTCAAGTTGAAGATTTACAACTATTTCAATGAACCCACGGTTGAAATCTTCGGCAGAGAGAAGCGAGAACTGAGTTGACCAGGTGGCAATATCGAGGGGTTCGCTAAAACCGGTTGCCGTATCTATGCCATCCGGAAGATGATTGAGCAGGTCTCTCGGGTTTCCCGGGTAAATACCGGTGAATTTGGTAAAGGGCATCGGGTTTGGCGCGGGCACCAGAGGTGGTTCAAGACCTCCTTCTCCTGCGGCAATGCGTCGGTGATAAACCATGTGTCGATAGGAACGCAAAAAAAAGTCGGGATAACGCTTGATTTTAAAAAGGGCGATATTTTGCAGACCTCTGGCAAAAAATTCAGACTGGATCTGATCGAGCTGAAGTTTGCCTGTGACCGTTGACTGGGAAAACGATTTAAGATATGCAACACCGAGGAGCAGCAGAATGGAGGCGATTGAAAGGACGACCATAATCGCCATTCCAGACCTGTTTTTCTTTAAAGGGGTTTTAAGTGGAGACTCTCTGACTATCGGGCTTTTTTCATGCATCTGATTAAGACTCCAGGTCGGCAACAAAGGTTATCGCCGAAACTTCGCGCTCATCTGTGAGGCCATCTACCGGCTTGACCGCTACTGTAACTTTGATGACCACAAAGGGAGAACTGTTGCCGTCAAAGGTTTCAGCTGCCCGGTCTTTGAAAAGCCAGGTTGAAGGTGAGGCCGGGTTATAGACCGG
>JAQUZA010000540.1 GCA_028691595.1 Candidatus Rifleibacteriota bacterium | reverse complement strand
TTCATTGTTCTGAATTTATTATCCGGGGCTGTTCAGCGCAAGGAAAGAGGTGCTGAACAGCCCCGCTGTTACTACTCTTTAGAGCAGTGGGTGCTGGTTGCAAGAATCTGTTATAATTCTTGTCAGACTAAAACACCTGAGGAGTTACTGATGTTTGGTGATACCCTTAAAATCAAGCTGACCCCTGAATTTGCCGGAAACGATGCCATAGTTTTTGATGATGCTCATGGTAAAACAGAAAAACTGACTTACCAGCAGCTGGCAGATGAGGTCAGTACTGTCTCGGGTATGTTAAGAGAAGCCGGAATAGGTCGTGGCGAAAGGGTCATGCTTGTCAGCGAAAATCACCTCAGCTGGTTGCCGATCTTTCTGGGTATTGCCAATGCCGGCGCAATTGCCGTGCCGGTTGATGGAAATATCGCTGTTGAGAGGTTTCATTCAATCGTTGACGATTGCAGGCCTGTTGCGATAATAATTTCGCGGCGTTTCGAAACACGCTTTGCTGAGTTCATGCTCTCTGGTTGCGAGGTGCTGGCTACAATCAACCTTTATTTCGATGTTTTTGCCTTTGGCAGCGTTTTGCCTTCGAGTATTGGCGAAACTGAAGTTAAGCCGGCTGACATCGCCGCTATTGTTTATACCTCCGGGACCACCGGCAAGCCCAAAGGAATAATGCTTAGTCACAAGGCCCTGGCAGAGTCGGTCAAGCTTGGTCTGATAATATCTGGTTATCAGACTCATGATCTAATGCTGGCTCTGCTGCCTTTTACTCATGTTTTTGCTCTCATTGATTCCGGGCTGGTAATGCTTGGCTGCCACTCAACCCTGGTAATATGCAATAGCTTCAACCCCGTTGAAATCATGCAGGTGATGATGAAGCACCGGATAACCTACATGCTTGCGGTGCCGCGCCTGTCAGAACTTCTGGCAATGGGCCTGATGCAGTCGCCGGAACTCAAGCTTACTGGCCTGACCATGGTGATTGGCGGCGCTGCGCCAAGACCGCAGGTTATGCAATTGCTGATTTCTCGCGGTATCACAACCTTTCAGGGTTTTGGCATGACCGAAACGGCGGCAGGTGTTCTGATAGGTATGAATGGCCCGATTGAATCGGTAGGCAAAGCTCAGCAGGGCGTTGAGGTTAAAATTGCTGACCCGATAAATGGTGTCGGCGAATTGCTTATTTCGACTCCAACTATTTTTTCTGGTGTTTATGGCCAACCTGAACTCGAGGGAGAAATGTTTGTCGATGGTTTTTTCAGAACCGGCGATCTGGCGCAGATTGATGCTGACGGCAACATTTACATCAGGGGTCGTGCCAAAGAAGTCATTATCTCAGGTTCCGGCCTCAATGTTTATCCTGATGAACTCGAACTGCGACTCGGTTCATTGCCCTATGCCGAGGAATATGTCATTTTTGGCTACTGCGCCGAAGGTCTCGAGGTGCCAGCTTTGGCTTTGATGAGCCGCAATGAGTTTTTTAAAGACAAAAGCGTCGGTAAAGTTCAGGACTACGTAGAAGAAGATATTCGTCAGAGAACCTGCAATTGGCCGGATGCAGAAAAAATTCGTCGGGTATTTATCGTTGGCAAACCACTCCCGAGGTCTGCGAGCGCTAAAATCAAGCGTTTTGAAGTGGCAGCGATGTTTTGCCCTGAAGCTGCCGTCAGGCCGGTAGATTCTGCGAAAAAACAACAGGCTGAACCACACAACGCTCAGCTTTTTAGTTTCTTCACCAGCGAAATTGCAGCATTTCTTAATGTCGACCCCGACAAAATAAACCTCGAAACCAGGCTCGATGAGTTTATGATGCTTGATTCACTTGGCATAATAGCTTTATTGATCAAGCTCGAAAAAAGGTTCGAGATTTCTTTCAGAGAGTTGATCGGTACACCCGTTGAGACGTTTTCAGAAGTTTTTGCTTATCTGGCCCGTCGGGTAGATATCAGCAAAATGCAAAATTCGCTGCCCACGGCCAGCAACAGAGGGTTGCCTCCGATGCTCGATTACTCGCGTGAGGCGATCGACTGTCGTCAGCAGTTCATACGCGATGTCACCGGTAACGACGAATTCAGGTTGCCGATCACCGAAAAAATTGATGCCTATGCCGGCAATATTGAAGGGTTTGTGGGCTTTGCAATGGTACCCGTGGGGATTTGTGGCCCATTGAAGGTTATTGGCCAGAAGGCGGTCGGGGACTTTTTTCTGCCACTTGCTACCACCGAGGGAGCTCTTGTTTCTTCGGTTGCCAGGGGTTGTCAGGTTATTACCCTGTCAGGGGGAGCCGAGGTCAGAATGGTAAGTGACAGCGTTGTACGAACTCCGGTTTTTGTCGTCAGGTCGCTTGCCGAAATGGAAAAATTCTCAAAATGGATTGAAAGCCGGTTTGAATTGATCAAGAAAGCTGCCGAAAGCACTACCAGTCATGGAAAACTCAAAGAAATAGAGCTTTTTCCCATTGGCTGTCAGGTGATTCTGCGTTTCAGTTATTCGACTGGCGATGCTTCAGGGCAGAATATGACTACAATTGCCACACGGTCTGCAGTTGATTATATTCTCAAAAACTACAATGGCCCGATTGAAGACTGGTTTCTTGAATCGAATCTTTCAGGCGACAAGAAAATCAACAGCATTAACTTCACCGGTAACCGCGGCAAGAAGGTTGTGGCGGCCTGCACGATTCCGGCTGTGCTGGTCAAACAGCTTCTTCACACTACCCCCGAAAGAATGTGTCGACTCGCCGATCTTTCGATGGTGACATCTATTCAAGCTCATTCTTTCGGAGTGCAGGCACATTATGCCAATACACTGGCCGCCGTTTATATCGCCACCGGCCAGGACCCGGCATGTGTGGCCGAGTCTGCGGCAGGTATAACTTATCTGCACATGGTAGACGGTGATCTGCACATCAGTGTGACT
>JAQUZA010000037.1 GCA_028691595.1 Candidatus Rifleibacteriota bacterium | reverse complement strand
ACAGCAAAATCGAGCTGGGGCAGCATCTTATCGCCGAAACAGGCTGCAAAAAAGAAACGGCAGTTATGATCGGTGATACGGTTCATGATTTTGAAGCCGCTTCAGCCATGGGGATTCCCTGCATTCTTATCGCTGCTGGTCATAATTCAAAAAAGCGTCTGCAGGCTACCGGGGTTCCTGTTGTTAACAGTCTGGCAGAACTGTGTGAGGCTTTTGATCAACTGACTGAACTTTTTTGAGCAGGTTTGATTTAAAAATTCAGCCCAAGTTATGTTCGCTTTCAGGTAACACAATAAGTTTCACTTTGCGGTTGTATTATTCTGTGGTAATTTGTTGCTTGCAAGTTATGAAATCTTATAAATAAAAGGAATCTGCCCATGGAAATCAGTTTTAACAAGGCTGAACTTGAAAAGCTCGTTGAAATCGCAGTTATGGCCGACTGGGTTATGACCGCCCATGATACCGAAGACGATGAACGCAAAGATGAATATCTTAAATTGATTCAGAAAATCTTTGCCTTTGCCTGGAAAAATGGCATGAAAAAAGAAATTGAGCATCTTGAAGATATTAAAGAATTTTTCCCCGATGAAAACTGGGAAGAAGGAAGCCTGGCCAGGGCTTTTATTACCGAATTCGAAGAAAAAACCTTCTGGGATGAACTGGTAGAAAGACTCGCAGAACGCGAGTTGAACCGCAAACTGGGTAATAAACAGGCCGGCAGTTTTGAAGAACACATGGAAATCTATGAAGGCTTTGCCAGCACTTTTGGTGAAGAATTCGCCGAAAATGGCATCGAACATCTTCAGGTCGTCAAACCCGAAGTTAAAAAGCCCGAAGCCGGCAAGCCAGCACGAAAACGCTGACTTAAAACGGCAATAAAAAACCCAGGGTCGCCATTGGCTACCCTGGGTTTTTTATGTTGGCAAGCCTGGTGCGAACAAATTTTCGCAGCTTACCCCAACCAAAAGTTATCAGGTGTCTGACTGGCGAAAACTCCATGGTATTGGCCCGGATTTTCGCAGCGTTGAAAGATGAACTGGCAAATTGGGGTGCCTGGAATGAGCTTGAGAGGAATTGGCCCAAAGTTTGATATCTCAAGAACCTGGTGGTTGCTGATGCCGGGTTGCATGAATGAGGCCGAGATGTGCACAAGCAGCCCGACGCGGGCGAACCTGCTGCGGCCTTCAAGCCAGCCAGACAAACCATTGCCCAGGCTGACTTTTTCGGAGGTGATGCCGAGTACAGTCTGGCCAGGTCTTACTGTGAGGGTTTCGCCTTCGGGAATTAACAAGCCTTTGGTAGCTGCCTTGAAATCCATGTTGTCAGTCATGTGCAGTTCATTAGGAAGATGCACAAAAACACGGAATGCGTTTGAAAGGTGCAGGTCGATGCTTGCCGGGCCAAGCATTCTTTCGTCAAAGGGCTCAATTTTTATGTTGCCCTTTTTCATTTCCTGGATGATGGCTTCTTTGCCAAGTATCGTCATCAGTGCCTCCGATAAAAAAGAATGGAGGGGCATTATATCATTGATTTTATTTCTGCTGACAATGTTTTTGCAAATTTTCGACAAAGGCACCGGTCAGCAATACTTTAAGGTCGCGGCGATTTTTGAGCAGCTGGCAGTCGAGGAGGCTGCGGGCCTTGTCTAATATCAGAGCGGCAATTGTCGCCGCGACATCGGCCTTGATATCATTGTGCTGTAACAGGGGCAGCAGCAAATCGGTAAAATCGCCATTCTTTAATTGTCTGATAGCGTGGCAGGCCGCTTTAATTTTGGCGGTATTCTCGGGGTTCTCAAGCATTGAAGCCAGAGATTTATATGCTTTTTCAGGGTTCACCCTGGCAAGAGCCGCGGCGGCGGTTGACCTTACTCTTGCAGATGCGTGACCGAGCATTTGCGCAAAAATCGAGATGACCGTCGGGTCTTTAATGAACTCGAGCCCCTCGATGGCGTTGCTGACGACCCGGTCATCACCATAGGTGAGAAATGATGTCAGTAATGGAATCTGCTGTGGGTCAGGGTAGGCGCGGGGCAGGTTTTTGACCAGCCACGAAATGTGAGTTACCTCTGAACAGCGGTCAAGATATTGTTCAAGAGCCATTTTAAAGGCAACGGTGCTGAGCCGGGTTGCCCACTCGAGTTCGTGCAGGGCAATGCCTTCTTCTGCGGCGGTTTTTAATTTATGCAGCAGTGGGGCAGCGATGAAGTTGTGCTGGCGATTTGCAAGCGTCTGAGAAATAATCGAAGAGGCAACATTAGAAACGTGCCGGGGAGCGTGTTCTGCGAGAAAAACCAGGCGATTTACTGCTTCGGTGGTCAGCATGTCACCCTCGCAGGCAGCAAAAAATGCCAGCCCGTCGAGCTGTTTCTCGGGGTTGTCTGAGTTCAGAAGGTTTAAATGCAGGCTGTAATCATCCATTAAGCTATCGCCCGGAGCTGTTGCGCAGCGGTACGTTGAGCAGCCTGGCCATTTCCTGGATTTTTTCGAGTTCATCGAAGCCATCGGATTCTTCTTCGTATTTCTGGCGGACAAGATCGTAGTAATCATTCAGAGCCTTGTTGTGCAATGTCTGGACATCATGACTGTCTATTTCAAGCTCGCTACGAATCTTGGCCATTGTGGAAAGTTCCTCTTCGGTTACCACACCATCTTCGACGACCTTTTCGACGAGTGTCCAGTAGACGATGTTGCGGGCATCGATTATTTCGTTTGAGTTTGCCTCGATGCAGCCGACCAGGGCCCTGAAGACACTACGTTCATCATCATCGATATGAAAGTCATCGCGGGTGATCATAAAATAGCATTCAGCAATAAAACGGGTTATAAAGATGTAGTCTTCGCCCCAGTCAGTTAAATCCCAGACTTTTCCACCTTCAGAAATTGCAATCTGGCATTCTTCCTGGTTCTTCTTGATGTGAATGTAGCGGTCATCGATCTTGCAGAAAGGGGCGAACCCTTCATCGATCAGAAACTCGGTGCTGTCAAGTTTACCCTGAAAACCCGAAACCCTTGGTCGCACTTTCGATGCACCAAAGAGCCCTATCATCTGTTTCCAGAACCCGCCAGTCTCGATTTCCTGGCCCTTCTGCATGTATTGCCCGGCATAGTCACTCAGCAAAGCTACTCTCTGATCAAACATTTCCTTACTCCCGTGCGCTTGTTTAATGCCAGCCTAACATATGACTGTTTTCTATTCAACTTTGGCGGTCCCGGTTTCAATCTGGTCTCTGGTTTTGCGGGTGTAGACGAATGAAGCGACCAGCGCCGTAATCGGTATCGCCAGAACCATGCCAAAGAGCCCGGCGAGCGAGCGAACCACCTCGGTGCTTATGAATTCCATGTTCATGATTTTGATAAGCGGGAAATCATCTTTTTGCATGGCAAATACGAGAATCAGTGTTAGTGAAGCCCCTGTATAAGCAAGAATCAGCGTATTAACCATACTGCCGATAATATCTTTGCCAATGTTCATACCGCTTTCAAAAAGCTTTTTCCGGTTATAAGAAGGGTTGGCCAGTGAAATTTCAAGCAGTGATGATGAAATTGAAATTGCTACGTCCATTACCGCTCCGAGGGCACCAATTATTATGCCGCTTATCATGATGCCACGCAGGTCGATTGAAGAATTCAATATCTGCAGAAAAGTGCTTTCGTCGCCACTATACCCGTTCAATTTCAACAGCGAGGCAGCCAGCCAGCCAAACAGGCCGGCAAGAACCACGCCGCAGAGCGTACCTGCCCCGGCAATAAAAGCCTTGCGGGTTCGCCCGGCAATGATGACGATGTTAATAGCAATTATCGCCAGCGAGCAGACAATGGCCAGTGGAACCGGAGATACACCCTGAAGCAGTAACCGGGCCATTACTCCGAAGATGATGATCAGCGTGAAGAAGAGCGCCAGCATCGCTTTGACACCGTTTACACCTGCAATGAGGGCAATCACGATAATTATGACCATTGACAGAAACATCAGGCGATGCGATTTGAAATGCTCGTCAACTCCTACTATCAGCTGATCTTCCTGCTTTTCGGCCACCGCCAGAATGGTTTCGCCCTGTTTTAAATCTAAGTTGTAGGCAGAACCTGGGGTTTCAAAGTGCTCGGCATCCATAGTCCGGCCGGCAAATGGCCCCGATAAAAAATCAAGCTGCACAGAAAAGGTCTTTTCATTTGAATCAGCATCTTCAGATTCGATCTGCTGAATGCTTTTAACCCTGGCAGTGGCATAAATTCCATCATGGGTGCTGCCAAAAACATGAAAAAGCAGCAGAAACATGAAGAAAAGCCCGACTATAATAATCAGCCAGCTGGTTTTTGACGTTTTTTCATTCATTTTGTTTTCTCCTGTTTACCAGAGACGACCCGGCACTGCCGCTTCAATTTTCGTCTCGAACTCATCAGCCAGGGGGGCGATAAAGTCAAGACCAGAGAGCTTTTCAATTTCATCTATACTGGTAAGAAAGCTTTCAAGCGGCTCTTTTCCGGTGACGTTCTGTTGCAGCAGAAAAGCCATGGCTCTAACGTTGCCCTTTTCTTCGTCAAACAAAATTTTGAAAAAAGCGTCTGGAATCTCAATGTTGTTGCTGATCTGTTGAATATGCTCGTCAAAAATCGGGCCGGTGATCACCCAGACGTTTTCAAGACGGTTTGCATATTCATCTTCCATTTTTTCGAGACGTTGCCATACTTTTCGGTTCAAATCAGGTGTCTGTGGCACAATGTTGCTCATAAGAAAGGTCTGGTGCTGGGCATCGAGCCCGTAACGCTGGGCGATGGCAGAGTTGGGGGCCAGGTGACCACGATCATAACCACTCTTGACAAAATCGCCGGGCGAAACGCGCGAAAGGGTGCGCATGTCTGCCTTGAAACCCTTTGGCCGCTTCAGTTTTTCTCCGTGTTCTATCGTGTCGAGCCTGTATGCGACCCAGAGAGGGTTGCGACGCTCTTCACAGTAGCCGGCATGATAGGCAATGTTTTTCAGCAGGGTAACTGTGGTGCTGCTTGCCAGGCGGGGGTTGCCCCCATAGACGACGTTTCCTGCTCTTTGGGTCGCTGCCCGCAGGTCTTCATCGACCTGGAAAAAGCCAGAAGGTGTATAAACCTTGCCCGGTTTTTCGACCTGGCGCTGCAGGTAGTAATAAACGCCCAGGCCAACCAGAGTCAGCAGCAAAATTATGGCGATAAGCTGCGTTGGCCCAAGTGAGCCCCGACGATTATCTCGAAAGCTTTTGATCATGAACTTATTTCATTTTCTTTTCAGGAACGATTTCAAGCCAGTAATTATCAGGGTCGGCAATAAAATAGATGCCCATGGCAGGGTTTTCGTAGCAGATGCAGCCCATTTCTTTGTGCATGGCGTGCGCAGCCTCATAATCACTGGTGGTAAAGGCAAGATGAAATTCGTTGTCGCCAAGATTGTATGGCTCTTTGCGGTCGCGCAGCCACGTCAGTTCAAGCCGGTGCCCGCCAGTTCCATCGCCAAGATAAACCAGAATGAAACTGCCGTCTTCTGGCGATTTGCGACGCACTTCAACAAGTCCGAGGGCCTTTTTATAGAAGGTGAGGCTTTTATCAAGATCCAGGACATTTATATTGTTATGGTTGAATTTGAATTCTGGCATTGGCTTACTCCTTGCGATGAATTATTTTTCATGACTGCAGCCGAGAACCTTCTTCACTACTTTACATACATCTTCTGCAGTAATGCAATGGCCGGCAAGCATTTCCTCAAATTTCATGGCTGACTGACAGTAGTGGCGGGCCCCAATTCGTACCGGATTTCGGAACCCCAGTGATGCTATAAAGCTACCGATGCCCGTTTCGCGGCGGTGATCTTCAAGCGAAAAAAGACGAAAACCTTTTTCGACAAGGGTTTTAAGATATTTGTCGTGATCTTCGAATTGCGCGATCGCGACGACATCGAGGTTTATATCATCACTTTCGAGGGTTTTGGCGGCCTGCAGCCCGATTCTGAGCATGTGTGGGCCGGAAGTGAACAGTATGTTGCGTTTTTCGGCTGCCAGAGGTGAGTTGAAGATGGCCGGGTTGCCAACAAAATATGGCAGTGCCGGAAACTCCGGGGCAGGGGTGCGATGCAGTCTGAAATATGCCGGGCGACTGCGTCCGGATGAAGCTATCTCACTTTTCATGCGTTGAAGAGTCAAAGAAAGCAATCTTCCTGTGCTTGCAGCGTCAATTGGTTCGAAAATGTCTATGTCGCCGAGGGCCTGCATCAGCCCGAGATCGTTGATCGCCTGGTGGCTTTTTCCATCAGTGAAGTAATCGGCACCAGAGTAGTGAGCGGCAAAAATGACCGGAACTTTTTCGGTAATGCAGGCAAAAATCTGATCAAGACTGCGTTTAAAGAATGATGCGTAGGTGTTGATGACGGCAATCCGGCCCGAAAGCCCCAGGCCGGCACCGATTGAACACATGTCCTGTTCGCTGATGCCAATCTCGAGAAAGCGTTCACCGAAGCGACGTGCCACTTCGCCGAGTTTGCATGATTTTTCGAGGTCTGCGTCGAGAATAAAAATATCGGGGTCGCCGGCACCCATGTCGAGCAGGGCAGCCGCAAAAGCTTCTCCAGTGGAAACATCCCTGGTGGTTGCAGGCTGAGCTTGAGCGGTGGCCATGCCGGTTTTATCAAGCTGACCAAGATATTCGGCAAAGCTCTGCTGAATTTCGCTGTCGCCGGTTTTCTCAGACTGTTCTTTAAGTATTTCGAGGTATTCATCATCATCGGGTATTTGCCCGTGCCATTTGCCGGCCCTTCTGGCGGTATCGTGCGGCATGGCGGTCAAACTGGCCCCGCCTCCCTTAACAGTTTTGGCAATGATTACCCCTGGAACATCCGCAGCCAGCAACTGGTCTATTGCCGCGCATATTTCGCCGGCAGCGTGACCGTTGATCTGTAGAACCTTGAGCCCGATACCGGTAAAAACCCCGGCCCAGTCGTCGGCATCTTTGATGTCTGCTGTTTTGCTGTCGGACTGCAGGTGGTTGCGGTCGATAATTGGAATCACCTTGCCGGGATTAAGCTTCTTAAGGGTCAGAAATGCTTCAAATGCCTGGCCTTCCTGAAGTTCGCCATCACCGATAAGAGCGAAAACTGGCTGTCTGGTGCCTGCTGCAGCATTACTGAGCGCAACGCCAATGGCTTTTGATAAGCCCTGGCCAAGAGAGCCGCTGTCAGAATCTACTCCGGGAACAGTTCTGTCACAATGTGCCGGCAGGCCCCCGGATTGCTTGTAGGTCGTCAGTTGTTCAACCGGAAAACAGCCCAGCCCGGCCAGAATTGCATACTGAGCCATTGCCGCATGCCCTTTTGACAGGTGAATACTGCCCCGTTCTCTCATTGGTTTCAAGGGTGTTTTAACATAGCGGTGATAAATACAGGTAAGTAATTCCATGCTTGAAAAGCATGCTCCCAGCCAGCCATGGCAGGCACTTTTAAGGCCTGCCAGACAGTTTATGCGGTAGGCTGCGGCAAGTTTTTCAAGGCCCGCGTTTGTGTCGACTGCGGCAAGTTGATCCGTAAGGTTTTTGCTAATTAAAAAGGTTTGCATCGATTTTCCTTTTTTATCTTCTGCCAGATTATTTACGGGCAGTTTGGCAGACTCTGCCGGTTAAGCCCTGGTGCAAAGATTGATTACCCGGCACCATGCGGGTTGCCTTCTATAGCCTGAGATATTGACTTATAAAGAAAATCGTCTAGTCGGCCTGAGAATAGCCATCAACAGAGTCTTTGACCCAGTTGACTATAAACCCTTCTTTTGTTAACGCTTGAATCGCCTTTTTAACCTGTCTGTCGCTGAGGCCTGTGGCTTCTTTGATCTGGGCAAAGGTTTTGTGGGCTTCGCGATCCATGGTGGCCAGAACCTTGTGGTTTTCTTCATTGGCGAGGGTTTTCAGCAGACGATGGTGGAGCTCTTTGCCCTCAGAAAGAGTTACGGTTTGCGGAATGCCTTTGCGTGGAGCTTTTACCTGATGCGTTGCTGGCATGCGAGAGTTCCACAGGGTGTCAAACTCGGCTTTGAAGCTGTCTATGAGCTTTTGGTGCTGGTTGTAAAGACCATTGAAAATCATGACATTTTCAAAATTCAGGTATTCGGCCGAGTTCGACCAGTTATAACTGCCGATCGCCATTTCACGGCCATTAACCGTGACGTTTTTGTGGTGCAGAAAAAGGCTTAAATAACTGAGAAGAATGGGCTTCTTTTCTTCGCTGCTGAAGCCATAAGCATTGATGCGAAAACGGTAGCGCACCTGCACGTTTTTAAGACCGAGCTGAGCGGCTTTTGCTTCGAGCCATGGGCCCTGCTTGCTTTCTACCGGGTCAGCATCGTCAAGCTGAGCGTGGTCGAGCAACAGTCTGAATTTTGCTTCAGGGTTTCTTTCTGCGGCTCTGAGAATGGCTTCGGCCAGTTCTATTCTTGTCAAACTGAACATTGCCAGGTCAAGACTGCCTGATGCATCAACTCGCCTGACCAGGTTTATCAGTTCGTTGTCGATACGTGTGAGTTCGAGTTCGTTGGCAGGCTCTGAATTGAAGATGATCCTGGCGTAGCCGGGCACATGTGTCGTTTCAATGTATTTCTCGGGGATATAATCTCCGAGCAGCATTTCAGAATACTCATTCCAGAGTCGCGCAAATTCTTCAGCGAACTGACGGGCCACTGCCGGCTGTTCTTTGAAAAAGACACGGTTTTCGGCATAAATCTGGTCTGAAGTGGGCGAAATGTTGGCGCTGCCATTGAAACAGCTGTGGGGAACAGGGTTGCCGGGTCGGTAGAAAACTCCAAACTTTTCATGCATGGTTCCGTAGATCAAAGTACCGTCTTCAAGTTTTGCTTCACGGCCGTTGCGCTTCATTGCCGCAGTCGATACCGCTGCAATTTTAAAGTCAAAAGGTCTGTTCTCGGCCATCGCCCTTTCAGCAGCAGCTTTAACATTTTTAACAATGCGGTCGCGGCTTGCCTGAGCCCAGGTCGAAACGCCGTCGAGCAGCAGCAAAAACTTGATCTGCCTGCTTTCGGCTGCCTTGATCATGGCATCGAGGCTGGCGTAATCGCTCATTGAATACATACAGATTTTGGCGGTGCTGCCAGGCTCGAGCTGATCGATAAAATGGATCAGAGCATTGGCCAGAGTCGCTGGTTTGCTGCTGTCATCGCTGAAGCGCAGAACTCTGGCGTTGTTCGTTTTGCTGAAGCCTCCGCGAGGCCCGTAATAAATGTTTATTGATTCGGCAGCGTCGGCACCGCCACCAGAGAGAAGCCCAAACAACAGTGCAAGGGAAATAAAATGCTTTTTCAAACCTGCCTCCATACGCAAAAAATGGTCGATCGGACAGAGTCTTAACCCCGACAGTGTAACGCAAATCACAGTCTCGGGCAAACTCTGCAGAAAGAACTGTCAGGAGCGCGGGTCAACTTTCTGCGGGCATCTGAACAGCTTTAAAGATCTGGCGTGCATGGGGGTTTTGTGCCCGGCTACGGCCCTTTCTTCCGCTTCGGGGTTGGCAGTGTCGAGCAGCAGTTCCCATTGGGCTTCGAATTTTGGCAGAAAAAAGTCAACATCACTTACCGAGGCATTAAGCATGAGCAGCAGATTGTCGTCGTGAATCGGAACCCCATTTTCATCAACATCATCGATACCGGTGCCTGAAAGAAATACCGATAACCCTCTTGTGTTCGGGCTTGACCAGTCTTCATCGTCCATTTCGCCGCCATCTGGCCTAAACCAGATTATGTCGCGAACATTACTGCCTCTGATCATGCGGCCCTGAAAAAATTTGGTGCGGTGCAAAGCCGGGTGCTCGCGGCGAATTTTGATGAGCCGCCTGGTGAAATCAAGCATGCGCCGGCTTTCTTCATCAAGATTCCAGTCATACCAGCTGATTTCGTTGTCCTGGCAGTAGGCGTTATTGTTGCCCTTCTGCGTGCGTCTTATCTCATCACCACCGCAAAGCATCGGCGTACCTTGAGAAAAGAGCAGAGTCGCCAGCATATTACGCATCTGTTGGCAGCGAAGTCTGCGAATGTGCGGGTCGCCGGTTTCTCCCTCGTGGCCATGGTTCCATGAGCGGTTGTCAGAATGCCCGTCACGATTGTGCTCGAGATTACTGAAATTGTGCTTTTCATTATATGAAACCATGTCTCGTAAAGTGAACCCGTCATGGGCTGTTATGAAGTTTACGCTCATATAAGGCCTGCGACCGTCATTTTCATAGAGATCACTGCTTCCGGTGAGGCGATAACCAACTTCGCCGGCATAACCCCCGTCGCCCTTCCAGAATGAGCGAATTACATCACGGTACTTTCCGTTCCATTCGGCCCACAATACCGGGAAATTGCCAACCTGGTAGCCACCCTCGCCGACATCCCATGGCTCGGCGATCAGTTTTACCTGGCTGATGACCGGATCCTGGTGAATGATGGTAAAAAAGCTTGAAAGCTGGTTCCAGAAGTGCATTTCTCTGGCCAGGGTCGAACAGAGATCGAATCTGAAGCCGTCGATGTGCATTTCGGTAACCCAGTATCGCAGCGAGTCCATTATCAATTGCAGAGTCTGCGGGCTGACAACGTTAATGGTATTGCCTGTTCCGGTGTAATCTTTGTAGAATCGACGATTGTCGCGGGCAAGTCGGTAGTAAT
This sequence comes from Candidatus Rifleibacteriota bacterium, assembly GCA_028691595.1. Lineage (GTDB taxonomy): Bacteria > Muiribacteriota > Ozemobacteria > Ozemobacterales > Ozemobacteraceae > Rifleibacterium. The sequence goes on along the minus strand of JAQUZA010000037.1, from coordinate 2,829 downwards.
TCGGGTTGTCGATGCCCTTGTAACTCATGGTCGGGCCATTATGGTTGCCTTCGCAGGTGTGGTTGTAGACAACATCGATAATGACCTCCAGGCCGGCACGATGAAGCTTTTTAACCATTTCTTTGAATTCGCGCACCGGGCCGCCGGGTGTTTTGTCTGAACTGTAGCGGATCTCGGGGGCAAAGAACGACAGGGTGCTGTAACCCCAGTAGTTCTTTAAGCCCTTTTCGTAAAGAAACGGGTCGTCAATGTGCTGGTGAACCGGCAATAATTCAATCGTGGTTATCCCCAGAGATTTGAGGTGACTTATGACCGGATCTGATGCAAGGCCCGCGTAGGTGCCTCGCAGCTTCTCGGGCACCTCGGGGTGCAGCATGCTGATTCCCTTTACATGCGTCTCGTAAAGAACCGTTCGATGAAAGGGCAATTTCGGGTGCCGGTCACCATTCCATTCGAAATTGTTGTCGATAACAATGCCGAGTGGGGTGCCCGCCGCATATTCGGTCGAGATTTCAAGATCTTTTTTGGAACTGTAGACGTTGTAGGCAAAAAGCCCGGCTTCATGGTTTTCAGTGCCATCAAGAGCCCTGGCATAAGGGTCCATGAGCAGGGCTCGCGGGTTGAACCGAAGCCCGGCTTCGGGGCGATACTGGCCGTGAGCCCGATAGGCATAGCGCTGGCCGGGCTGCAGCCCTTCGATATAGATATGCCAGACAAAAGCAGTTCTATGACGCAGGGCAATTCGGGTTTCGTTGCGCTCCTGATCAAAAAGACAAAGTTCGATACCTTCGGCATTCTCAGAGAACAGGGCAAAATTAACGCCCTTTCCGTCCCAGGTGGCACCGAGTGGATAGGGATTTCCGGGCTTTACGTGCATATTCTGTTACTCCAGTTCTATGGTCATGCCCTCGAAAACAGCAAAGATATCAAGGTTGCTTCCAGCTTCGGCCGCCTGCTGCCGCAATTCGCCAACAATACGGTCAAGGTCGTCATCGGTACGGTCCGGGTCATGATGAAATATTCCGAAACGTTTAACTTTGGCATCGAGCGCCAGCTTTAATGCCTGCGCGTAGGTCGAATGACCCCAGGTTCTGGTTTTTTCATACTCGCTGTCGGTGTATTGCGCATCATGAAAAAGCACGTCTACACCACGACAAAAGTCGACATACTCATAGGGAAGCAGCCCCCCCGGATGTTGGTAGCCGAGCTCGTTGTCAGTCAGCAGCACAAAGCTTTTGCCAGCTTCGGTGAATTTGAACCCATAACCGCCGTTGGGGTGACTCAACGGAACTGTTTCAATTTTCATGTGGCGGCATGACCCGCACCCGGGACCGCTGCAGCCAAAGTTAAACTGGGCTTTCAACTGCTCGAAATCAACCGGGAAGTAAGGGGCTTCGAGCTGGCGTGCCAGCGACTGACACATGTAATTTCGCGCAGATTGAATGCCGCAGACATTAATTTTAAAACGACTGAAATAAGCAGGCATGAAAAATGGAAAGCCCATCAGGTGATCCCAGTGTGAATGCGTCAGCATAAGGCATAGCTCATTACTGCCGTTTTCCTGCAAAATCTTTTTGCCAAGGTTTCGCAACCCGGAACCAGCATCAACGATAGTCGGGAACCCACATTTATTGCGGATTTCAAGACAGGTGGTGTTGCCGCCATACTTAAGCGTATGCGCTCCTGGTGTGGGCAAAGTTCCTCTACAGCCCCAGACTGTAATTTTCATGTGCTTTCCTCATCAAATAGGTTTATCTGTTAACCCGGTCAGGTGCGACTGGTGATTTCTATAAGGTGATAACCAAACTGGGTTTGTACCGGCCCATAAACTTCGCCTATCTTACCTGAAAAAACTACTTTGTCAAATTCCTTGACCATCATGCCAGGCGAAAACTCGCCAAGATCGCCACCCTTCTTGCCTGATGGGCACTTTGAATGTTTGCTGGCCAGAAGGGCAAAATCTTCACCGGCATTGATTTTTTCAAGTAATTCAAGACATTCCTTTTTGCTTTCAACGAGAATGTGGCGTGCGCGTGCAACTGTCATATCATGTGTCCTTTCGGGGTTATCATTTCTGGCAGACTGCCAGAATACTGTCTGTGGTTTCGGCAGAAAACTCGGTTCCTGTGAGGCCAAAGAGATTTATTTCTGTGAACCCGGCTTCATAAAGCATCTGGCGTAGCTCGTCGGCATCATATATCTGCATTTGCCAGTCTTCATGTATTTCGGCAGGCGGGTTAAAACCATCCTGCCAGCGAGTCACAGATTTGACGCGTATTTGCCGCTTCACTTTGCTGAGAGTGCAATTTCTTACGTGGTGAACCAGCATACCGTCAACTATAGCCTCGCGGCTCATATATTTGTATTCTTTAAAGACACCAGCAGCCATGGCCGTAAAGTTAAGAATATCGACCACAAAAAGCCCCCCGGGGTTGAGCTGTTTACAGGCGTTTGCAAAAAAGAGCCGGCAATCATCACGGGAAAGATGACCTATGGCATTGAAGATACATATTGCCGCGTCAAAGGTTCCAAGGCTGCAGGTTCTCATGTCGGCAGCAACAAAGCCTATCTTCATTTTGCCCGCTTTTCGCGCGGCAATTTTGAGCATTGCCGGGTTTAGATCACTGGCCGTGACTTTATACCCGACCCTTGCCAGGCCGGTGCTCTGTGCTCCGGTGCCACAGGCAAAATCTACTACACTGCTGACCTTGTTGAGCTTGAAGAGTTCGTCGAGAAACACGTTCAGCTCACCGGATTCTTCATGCCCTGCCAGTTCGAAATAGTCATAGAATCTGGCATAGGCGGAGTAATCCGGTTGTTTGAGGAGAG
>JAQUZA010000539.1 GCA_028691595.1 Candidatus Rifleibacteriota bacterium | reverse complement strand
TAGCGCCAATGAAAGCGATAACGACAACGGCAATTAAATAGAAGCGACAGAATCATCAATACCCGATGGCGGGTTTTGCTGGCGATAAAAAATACCCGGGCGGTTATTTCGCCCGGGTATCTTGTTGCCAGGTCTGCTTCGCTTCTGAAGCGGGTTGTTAGCGGCCGCGTCTGAGTAATGGAGGGTGCCCGGTCAGGGTGCCCTCGTTGCTGCGGTCAGACATGTCGAGACTGTTCATTTCGTTCTGGCTGGCAATCAACCAGCTCTGAAAAAACACAAGAATGCTGAGGTCCATCATAACACTCCTCCTTTCGTAACATTTGCACGGCCTGATAACGCATATTGCGTGCCAGTTTTTAGTGTGACTCTAGAATCGGCCAACAGTAAGCGTTTGCGTCGGGAGGCAGCGCAGAACTGTGCAAAATAGAGGCGTTTTCCCATGTGCAAAAAATGAGCAGTGAATCTCGTTGACCTCTGAGCGGCGTTTAAGTATAGTTTTATAGATTTAAACAACCAACAGGAAGGGAATTGATATGACTCCACATTTGAAGCTTAAAGCAGGGCAGATTTCGCCTTACGTTCTTGTTTGCGGCGACCCGGCCCGGGCCGAAAAGATCGCGAAGCTCTGCGAAAAATACGAAGAGCTGGCCTATAACCGTGAATACCGAACCTTTGTCGGCACTTTCAAAGGCGAACGCATTACTATCACCTCGCATGGTGTCGGTTCAGCCGGTGCCTCGATCTGCTTTGAAGAGCTGATAAAAATTGGCGCGAAGGTTGTGGTGCGGGTCGGCACCTGCGGCGCTCTCCAGGATTACCTCGGCCAGGGCGACCATATTATCGCCACTGGTGCGGTGCGCGAAGACGGGGTAACGCCGTTGCTGATTCCTCAGGGTTACCCGGCCATTGCCGATGCCGAAGTCTGCCTGGCCATCGAAAAGGCCTGCAAAGATATTTCGGCCCCCTATAAACGCGGTATTATGGTTACCAGCGACCTGTTTTATCCGGGCGTGCTGCCGAGTTCTCTCGAATTGTACAGCAAAGCCGGGGTGCCCGGGGTCGAAATGGAATGTTCAGCCCTGTTTGTAATTGCTTCGTTACGCGGTGTAAGAGCCGGTGCTATCGCCACAGTCGATGGCAACCCCCTCAAATGGGATGAAGGCAACTACGACCCCCATGGCGAAAAGGTTACCACGGGCAAAGAACGTATGCTCGTCATCGGCCTCGAGGCAATGGCGGCCATGAGTCGCTCCCACCTCTGAAAAGCTTTCTTTCCCCTGTCTTCAGAATGAAGGCAGGGGTTGTTTTATTTTAAGGTGCGGCATATAATCAAAAAATTACATCTTCAGGCGGCACCTTCAAGCAGGGTTTGAGAGACCTTTTATATGATCGAGAACTGGTTGTTCAACCAGATTGACTATCTTTTGTTCATTTATGGCATTGCGTTTTTTATGCTTGCCATCTTTTCGTTCAGGCTTTTACTGGCGCATCGTGATGATGCTCCGGCCTGGGGTTTTCTCGTCGCTTTCGGTTGCATGCATGGTTTGAAAGAGTGGGTCGACATCTGCCGGGGTGTCTATTCACAATGCGGTTGTGGAAACCTGCTGCATGTTTTGCTGGCCGGCCTGTCCTTTCTGGCTCTGTTCGAGTTTGGCAGAAGATCGTTGCAACGGCAGACCGGTAAAAGTATTCCGGGCTGGGCCGGAGTTGCGCTCGTTTTAAGCGGCTTCGCCGGTGGTATTTTTGATTTTGCTACAGCCAAAACAGCTTTTCGCTATGCTTTGATTTTTCCGGGTGCCCTGCTTGCCGGCTGGGCCCTTTTAAATGAAATGCGCCGGGTTTCGCCTCTGATGCGCCCCGGTTACCAGCTCGCGCTGCTGGCAATTCTTTTTTATGGCCTGACTGCGGGCCAGGCCTGCTCTCTGGTTTCAATTTCAGGTCAGGCCGTCTATGGCAACGGTGTTAATTCGCCTGTGGCTGCATTGGCCGTGAAATTACTGATTTTTCTGTTGATTCTTGCTGTGCCCTGGTATCACCTGCGTAGTTTCAGTCATTCAAGCCAGGATATCAGGCAAAGACTGGCGCGCTTTCTGGTTCCGGTGTTTCTTTTGTTGCTTCTTGTAACCGGCTGGTTCGCGGCCGAATGGCGCGGCAGGGCTGTTGACAGTAACTTCAGGCAGGAAACCATGCGTCTGGGCATCAGCATCGCCCAGGCACTGAATGCAGACCGCATTAAAGCACTTAGTTTTACGGCCGCCGACGAGCAGAACCCTGTGTTTACAAGGGTTAGCGAGCAGATGCGAGCATTCGGCAAACATTACCCCTCTTTAAGAGGCATTTATACGGTTGCCAAACGTGATTCAGTGCTGGTTTTTGGCCCCGAAAACTACGATAAAACCGACCCGCTTTCTTCGCCTGTGGGTACTGTTTACGAAAACCCCCACCCGGCCTTGAAAGGAGTGTTCGATGATGGTGTTCCGATTGTGGTCGGGCCTTATTCAGACGAATATGGTGTTTTCGTCTCGGCATTCGTGCCGGTTCTCGACCCTGCCACCGGTGAAATCCTCATTGTGGTGGGCATAGACGTTCTTGGTTCCGACTGGGAATCCCTGGTAAAAAGTGCCAGACTCACAGCCATTGTGGTCAACATGCTGTTGTTTCTGTTTGCCATGTTCAGTCTGCTTTTGCTTATCTGGCGCGAAACCTGCCCAATGCAATATTCACTGCGCCTGCTGACTCATACCGAAACCTTTATTACTCTGGTTTTTGGTGTGTTGATTTCGCTTGTTACTGCTGGTCTGGTGCATGAGGCAGAGCTCGATACCAAAAGAACAGAATTTCGCTGGATCGCTGATGCCAAGAGTCACCTTCTGGTTTCGACTTTCGGGCAGTTTCGCAAAGATCTCGAGCAGGTCGCCGGATTGCTTGGC
>JAQUZA010000538.1 GCA_028691595.1 Candidatus Rifleibacteriota bacterium | reverse complement strand
CATGATCTTGGGCAAAAGCTTGGCTGCGGCGGCTACCTCTCATACCTGCTGCGTGAACGTGTCGGACAATGGGCCTTCACCCAGGCAATGCCCTACTGGAAAATCGAAAAAGGTATGCCTTTTGTCGATACCCCGTCATTTGCACCTTTCAATAGCATTCTGCCCTTCCCGCGCCTTAAAGTAAGCGCTGAAGGTCAGGCCCGCATCAAAAACGGCCAGCCTATCAGTCGGCGCGACATAGTCAGTATCGAGAGCGAAAGCCCTGAAGCTGTCGATACCTTTCAGATTCTCGGCCCTGACGGCCGCCTGATCGCCATATACAATTCGCGAAAAGAACAGGAAGACGCGCAGAAAAATGGTCTCAAACTGTTTCCTGTGAGGGTGTTTTCAGAGAATGAAGCTTAAGAACCTGTTGACAGGTGACCCGGAAATCGGGCCATGCGTGCTTGGAATCGGCACCTTCGACGGTGTCCACCTCGGGCATCGCCAGCTTATCTCAGAAATCATCGGCACCGCCCGCGAACTCGATTTGCCTGCGGTCATTTTTACTTTTGATCATTCGCCGCGCAAGTTTCTCTCGCCCGACATATTCAAAGGCTACCTGACAACCCCCGAAGAAAAATTCAGCCTGCTGCTGGGCACCGGGGTTGATCATGTCATATTCAGACCCTTTGATGAGAATTTTGCCGCCCTGGCCCACGAAGAATTCGTCAGCGATATTCTGATCAAGCAGTTGCAGGCAATGGTTACCTTCGTCGGCTTCAACTTTTATTTCGGGGCCGGTCGTGCCGGCACAGCAGAAATGCTGGCAAAAATTCTGCTGGAACATGGCCGTAATTGCCAGATAATTACACCGGTTAAAGTGGGCTATGAGGTTGTCTCTAGTTCTATTATCCGTGATGCCGTCGCTGCCGGCGACTTTGCCAGAGCCAACCGTTTTCTCGGGCGCGAGGCAAGTTTTTCGGGTGAAGTGGTTCACGGCGACCACCGCGGTAGAATCATGGGGTTTCCGACCGCCAATCTTCAGCTTGAAACCAGCCTGAAAATTCTACCACCCAATGGTGTTTATGCCTGTTACGCCGACACGCCCGACGGGTCGTTTCCGGCAATCGTCAACATCGGGGTCAGACCCACTTTCGACCGCAGCAATCATCTGCTCGAAGCGCACCTGCTGAATTTTAACGGCGATCTCTATCATCGGGTTATCCGCATCCGGTTCGTGCAAAGAATCCGCGAAGAAAAGCGGTTCCCCGATATGCAGACGCTCATCGAGCAGATTCACCGCGATCTTGCTTCGTTGCGGAATATTATTCCCTGACAGGCCAGGCCGGCGTGATGCCTGAACTGGTCTTCGGTTTCATCTTCGTGATTGCACCAGGCATCGGTAATTGCGGCTATTTTGCGCGCGTTGCCCCCGGCAGTCATATTCATGTGTGTGCCGCCCTGAATGCCGACCACAGCCTTCACTTTTGAACTGACGGCGTGAAAACCGGCTTCTACTGTTTCGCGGGGTGCAACACGATCGTCACTGCCATAAATAAGGCACACAGGTGTGCTGATTTCTGAGAACCTGTTTAAATAATCGATCTGCCCGGTACGGTCAGAGAACTTGCGGTATTTTGCCCAGGTCAGAGCCTGAAGAAATGTCTCGACGGGAACATTCACACAGGCGGTTTTGATAAGATGCCTGAAGAGATTCAGATCGAATGCTGAACCACCCGGCACCGTCGCCGCCATCAACGCCACGAGAACCCGGCCCAGCACTCTGATCGGAACGGTGCGGTAGCCGGTTAGAGACGATATTCGCACCCAGGTGCGCATCAACGGCGGGTAAAGCGGAATCATGGCAAAAGTGAACGGCGAGGCGGCGGTTATAACGCCGGGGGCATCGATAACCCCTGTTGCCTGTGCAGCCATGGCGAGCATGCCGCCCATGCTGTAGCCAAAGACGTAGGGCTTTTCGCCGGTTTCACGACAGATTTGCCGCCAGATAACCGGCATATCATGCTGCAGATGAAAATCGAAATCCCAGGGTGAGTTTCGATGCGCCTCGATCGGGTAACTAACCGGGTAGATAGCGAAATATTCGCTGAGATAATGCCCCAGACCATAGGGGGCCGCAAAGAGGTTGGCATTGTTGCAGATGCCGTGAAGAAGCAGTAAAGCGGGCTTTTTCATAGTCAGTAGTCTTTCAGGTCAGCCAGATTTGGTCCGGATGAAACATCGCAGACGAGGGGCACATTCAGTGAAACGCATGTTTCCATGATGCGCTTCAATTCAGGGGCGACGGCGGCAAGCTCAGTTTGGGGGACCGAAAAAACAAGTTCGTCATGAATCTGCAGAATCAATCTTGACTGAAAACCATTTTCACACAGCCAGCGCGAGGTTTCGATCATCGCCTTTTTTACAAGATCGGCAGCTGACCCTTGCAGACGGGTATTCTTGGCAATGCGTTCTGCACCACTGCGCAGCTGAAACTTGCTCGAACTGATATCGGGCAGATGCCTGACCCTGCCAAGAAGGGTTTCGACCTCACCGCTCTGTCGGGCCTCGTTGAGCACCTGCTCGAAGAATTCGTTGACATGGGCAAAGCCGTTGTAGAAGGCATCGATGTATTCTTTTGCCTGCGGCCGGCTGATTGCCAGATCTTCGGCCAGACCATGCGCCGAAATACCATAAAGAATACCGAAGTTAACGGTTTTGCCAACGTTGCGCTCGGCTGAAGTCACTTCGGCGGGCTCTTTTTTAAAGATGCGCCCGGCACTGATGGCATGAATATCGGTGCCGTGCCGGTAAGCTTCTACCAGCCCCGGGTCTTGTGAAAAATGGGCCAGCAGGCGCAATTCGATCTGCGAATAGTCGATCGAGACAAAAACATCGCCCGTTCTTGGCGGAATGAAAGCACGGCGAATCTTGCGGCCCCATTCTGTCT
>JAQUZA010000537.1 GCA_028691595.1 Candidatus Rifleibacteriota bacterium | reverse complement strand
CCAAGGCCAATGAAATGGCTCTGAGCTTCTGCATGTTTTTTCCCACCTTGCCATCACCGGGCTTTATGCCGTTTAAAAAGCCAGATTACCTGCTCGCTCTCACAGATTCTTTTGCCGGCCGCACCTTCGACAACGTCGTTTATTTTAAGCAGATATGGTGGCAAAAGACAGTCAAAATCCCGGTAATGACTACCAGTTCAGCTCAAAGCCGCACTTTCTCAATTATTTCCAATTCGCTTGAACTTTTTATAAAATTTCTTGCTTCAACTTTTGACCGGCAGAATTACAACCCGGCAGAAAACCCGCTGGAACACGCATGCAAATTACCAAAGTCAGCCCGCGACCACGACAGGTTGAACTTTTCAATTAATTTTAACGAAACACTTGCGTTCAGACACCGCTTGCAACTAAAATCCACTAAACTCGACATGCCGCGGACAACTATTCTTCAAAGTTTTAAACGCGGCAACAAACTGAAGTCAGTTCTTGAAATGTTCGGCAACACAATCAGCTCGATTGTGCATAGATTTGAAAGTATTCCAAATTCGCGATCAGACAATGGCGAAAACAAATAACAGATGACTCTGGAGGCCTTATGAAACGCACTTATCTGCAGGATGAAGCCAATACCCATTATAACCTGGGTATAGCCTATTACACCAAGGGGCAGTATGAACAGGCGATCAATGAGTGGGTTCAATCACTGATCAAGAACCCTCAGAACAGCGAAGCCAGATTCAAGCTCGGGGTTGCTTATTACCAGCTGAATCGCATCGACGAAGCCCTCAAAGAATGGGAAATAGCGGTTTCTCTCGACCCGCAGAATTATGAAGTGCTGCATAATCTTGGTATCGCCTATTACAACAAGGGCGAAGACATGCGCGCCATCGACTACTGGGAAAAGTGCCTCGATGTTCGCAGCCATGACCCTGAAATTCACTTCAAGCTCGGTATTGCCTACTATAACCTTGGCAAAGAAGACCAGGCCATCTCACTCTGGGAAAAAGCAGCCAACCTGAACCCCGAAGACGCTGATATTTTCTTCAGGCTTGGTGTCGCCTATTACAACAAGGGTCTCGATGACAAGTCGGTCATTGCCTTTTCAAAAGCCATTGAACTGAACCCCAAGAATTCTGTATCCCATAACATCCTGGCCATTGTTTTCTATCGCCTCGATATGTATCAGCAGGCTATCGAAGAATGGAAAAAGGCTCTTTCCCTCAATCCCCGCCAGCCAGAAATCTTTAACAACCTGGGCAATGCCTACAGCAAGCTGAATCAGCACCGTGAAGCCATCGAAACCTGGCAGAAGATTCTCGACATCACTCCCGACAGCTCAGAAGTTTATTTTAAGCTGGGCTCGGCCTTCGGCAAACTCGATGACCTGTCGCGCGCCATCTCGAGCTGGGAAAAGTGCATATCAATCAATCCGAACGATGTTGAAGCTCACTTCAATCTCGGGGTTGCCCAGTATAATTCAGGTAATTTCCAGAAGGCTATCACCTACTGGAACACTGTGAGAGAAAAACGCAGCGAAGATGCCGACATCTGCGAAAAGATCGGTAATGCCTACTGCGGCCTCGAAGATTTTTCTGAAGCGGCCAAATTCTGGAACCGCGCCATTTCGTATGTCAGTGATGACCCGCAGCTGCACCACAAGCTCGGCATCGCCTACTCGAAGCTCAACAAAACCCAGGAAGCCATTTTCCAGTGGCAGAAGGCAATTGAACTCGACACTGACCATTTTGAAGCCCACCATAACCTCGGTATCGCATTCTACAACCTGCAGCGGTTCGATGAAGCCCTCACAGAATGGGAAAAAGCGAAAAATCTCAACCCGACCGACCCCGATCTCTTCTTCAAGCTCGGGCATGCATACCGCCAGAAACGCCGCCTTGACAACGCCATTTTCAACTGGAAAAAGGCCATTGAACTTGACCCCAATAACCCGAACACCTACTTCGTTCTCGGCAATGCCTTTGACGAAAAGGGTCTGCTCGATGACGCAATTCTCTCATGGCGCAAGGTTATCGAACTCGCCCCCAATGATGTCGATGCTCACAACAACCTTGGCATTGCATATTTCCAGAAGAATATGTTCGACCAGGCCATCTCAGAATGGGAAGACGCCATCAGAATCACCCCTGAAAACGGTGAACTCTACAATAAACTTGGCATCGCCTATATCAAGATGGAACTCTTTGACAAAGCCGTGGAATGCTGGGAAAAAGCGCTCAAATACAAACCCGAAGATTCTGATATTCTCTCGAACCTTGCCACCGCCTATCACAACCGTGAAATGTATGATAAGGCCATCGAAATCTGGAAACGCGTCATCAAATACAATCCCCAGGATTCAGAAGCCCGGAACAAGCTGGGCATCGCCTATTACAACAAGGGTATGTATGATCAGGCCATCGAACTCTGGAAAAAGGCTATCGAGCTTAACCCCAAAGATGCCGCTGCCTATTACAATATCGGCACCGAAGAATTCGAAAAGGGCCGCATCAACGAAGCCATCACCGCTTACATGAAGGTTCTCGAAATTGACCCGAAATTCATTCAGGTCTATTACAACCTGGCGGTTATTTACGCCCGCAAGCGCCAGTTCAGAGATGCAATCGACACCGCCAGAAGGTTTCTGCACACCAACCCGACCGGTGTCGAAGCCGACAATCTCAAGACTCTCATCGAACAGTGCGAAAAAGAAATGGAACTCGAAGCCGAAGTCTGATTCCTTCGCTCCCCGCAGAGAACCGTATCTTGCCTGGTAATTAAGCTGAAAAACAGGCCTGCCCCACACATGGGCAGGCCTGTTTTTTTCCAGAAATACCCGCTGTCGGTCTAATCAAACTCGAAAAAGCCGGCTGGTGTGTGACTGGCAGTTTCAAAAAATATTATTTGACCGGAACGAGTCATTTTAAACTGGCATG
>JAQUZA010000536.1 GCA_028691595.1 Candidatus Rifleibacteriota bacterium | reverse complement strand
AATTTTCTCGATACCAGTTTTACGCGCATGCCCGGAGTTAACCTGCATGCGAACCTGTTTTCGGCTCTGATTCAGGAAAGTTTTCTTAGGGCCCTGCCATTCCATGCTGACCGGGCACCTGAATTATGGCCAGTCTGGCAGTTCATTCTGGTATTGCCCCTGCTTTTGCTTCTCAACCAGATTTTTATACATGCCGGAGCAATGTGGGGGGGCTTTTGCCTGGTAAGCGTATTGGCAGCCTGGTCGGGGCTGAGCGCCCTGCTTTTTATCAAGCAGATTCTTCTGCCATTTTTCTTTCCGGCATTGCTGTTGAGCAGTTTTGGGGTGATACGCGGTTACCTGGCCTGGGCAATTTCAAGACAGCAGGAAAAGGAAACCCGCCAGACTTTCGGCCGCTTTATTTCATCAGCGGTGGTTGAAGATATTCTCAAAATGCCACAGGGCCTGAAGCCTGGTGGCGAAAAAAAGGAACTGACGGTAATTTTCACTGATCTTGCCGGATTCACGACCATTTCAGAAAAGCTTGCCCCGGAACAGTTAACTGAGCTGATGAATGAATATCTCGATGAAATGACACGCATTCTTTTCAGTTATGGTGGCACACTCGACAAATATATTGGTGACGCGATAATGGGCTTCTGGAACCATCCTGCGCCCCAGGCCGATCATGCGCAGCGTGCGGTGGAGTGTGCAATAAGCATGCAGCGCAAGCTTGCCGAACTGCGGGAAAAGTGGCTCAAACAAGGTCTGCCCAAGGTTGAGGTCAGAGCAGGAATCAATACCGCCGTCTGCATGGTTGGGTTTATCGGCAGCGATATTCAGATGAATTTTACCTGTCTGGGTGACGGAGTTAATCTGGCATCACGCCTTGAAGGTGCAAATAAGGCTTACAACACCCTGATGATGATTTCTGATTCGGTGCACAATCAGATTGATAAAGAATTCATCAGCACCCGATTTCTCGATTTTCTTGCGGTCAAAGGCAAAGATCGCCCCGTCGAGGTCTTTGAAGTCAGAGGCTACCGGCGTGATGAGCCCGAATTCTGGAAAATTGCCGAGTCGAGCTATAACGAAGGAATCAGGCTTTATCTCAGTCGCAACTGGGCCGAATCAATCGCTGCGTTTAAAAAAGTTCTTGAAATGCTGCCCGAAGACGGGCCGGCAAAAGTTTATATCAGCCGCTGCGAAGACTTTAAAAATTCGCCTCCACCCGAAAATTGGGATGGCCGCTACATTCTCAAAAGCAAATAAAATTTAAACTTTTTTGCCGGCGGCCGGTATTCTTAGCAGGAAAGAAAAACAGCGAAAACGCCGCGAAATGCAAATCAGGTCTAAACACCCGCCCCAGGAGGAATGACAATGAAATCACCCCGATGGTTCTTTTTCTGGCTTTTGACACTGGCATTATGCCTGCCCCAGTCAGGCCCACTGCTGGCCCAGTCTGCCGCAGATGTTTTTGGCGAAAATGCTCTAAAAATATCTGGCAGTTCTTCAACTGACCAGGCCTCGGTAACAGCCACAGGCAAAGGCAGCATGACCGGAACCGTTGTGGTTTCTCCCTATCTGAATGTACGCGATGCCGTCTGGGGCAACATCATCGGAGCCCTCTACAACGGTAATAAGGTTGAAATCGTCGGCTCAAGCGGTGACTGGTATAAAATCAACTACGGCAGCGGCATTGCCTTTGTTCATTCTGACTACGTCGTCATCGATGGCTCATCGGCCGCCGCCAGCAGTTCCAGCTCAAGTGGCACCCCCGGGGTAGTACATGTTAACCCTTCTCTCAATATCAGAACTTCGCCATGGGGCGCGGTCATTGGCAGCTTTTATGAAGGCGACAAGGTAACGATAGTTGGTCAGGAAGGCGACTGGTACAAAATCAGTCTGAACGGCAAGATTGTTTACTGCCACTCAGATTACATAACAAAATCAGGTGGAGCCCCCGCTTCAACACCGTCATCCCAGCCCACCACCGGCACTTCAGGCGTTCAGACAGGCGCAAACGGCAAGGTCGTTCTTAATGTTCCGAAACAGTGTCAGGGCGCGGTCAGTTGCCCGGTTCCCTGGTCAGCCTGCGGCCCGACTTCGCTGGGCATGGCTCTGGCTTATTACGGCAAGGGCAACGCCGGTTCTCTGGCATCGAGTCTCTGGTATACCTGTGGCACCACAGGTGCAGCCGGCACCAACCATGCAGGGCTGGTAAAAGGGGCAAAGCAGCACGGTTTCCCCAACGCCAGATGGAACTACAGCGTCGGTCTCTCATGGGTAAAAGAACAGATAAAAGCCGGAAAGCCTGTCATTGCTAACGTTTACAATCATTACGTCGTCATTACCGGTGTAGACGACAGTGGCAACATATACTACAATGATCCTGCCAAGTGGGATGTAGTTCAGGTTAAATCCTACGACTCATTCTCGGCATGGTGGAACGGCGGCGGCTGCTACCATGCAGCCATGACACTTCAATAAGCCGGAGAAAAAATATGACCAAGCTGATAAGCCTTGTTCTGAGCGTTATTCTGATCGTGCCGGCAGCCTTTGCTGCAACCAGCTTCGCCCCCACAGCAAACAGCGGTATCTTTGTGCCCGGGCGTTTTATGTCTATGGCCGGCGATGCTGACGGCTCAGTCTACCTGTTGGGCGAAAAGAACCAGGTTGTTTGTGTTAAGCCAGACGGCAGCCAGACAACCATTGACCTGCCCCGCGTTCAAGAATCGAAAGCAACCGACAGGTTTTGTGATCTTGAAATCGATGGCAGCACCCTTGCTCTCTGCGGGTTTCCCTTTCCGGTGATCTTTACCCTCGATCTGAAAAACCCCGTTGAATTCAAAATCATCCGCCCCTCTGACCAGGAAGCCGCTTCACTTCATCTCATGAACATAAGTCGTGATGAATCCGGCTGGCGGGTTCGCGATGCCGACGGCCTTGTCTTC
>JAQUZA010000535.1 GCA_028691595.1 Candidatus Rifleibacteriota bacterium | reverse complement strand
TTACTGATCGCTTGGCAAAGCGTCAAGGCACCTGCAACTTTTTTTTCTCACAAATGCAGAATCATTGTGTGAGCAAACTGGCAAGAATGGTGTTACGCATCTTGATACGGTTGTTGTTTACCGCTATTGCAATTGCTTTGCGGCTTCCGAGAAAAACCATGGTTTTGCGGGCACGGGTCAAACCCGTATAGAGAAGATTGCGCTGCAGCATCATATAATGCTGTGTTGAAGCTATCAAAATTACCGCAGGGTATTCACTCCCCTGTGACTTATGAACAGTTACCGCATAAGCATGGGCAAGATCGATAAAATCAGCAGCCTGAAAAGTCACTCTTCCCTGAGGGAAGTCTATAAGCGCTTCCTGGTCTTCTGGCATGATATCTGAAATTATGCCGATATCGCCGTTAAATACCTCAAGATCGTAGTTGTTACGCAACTGAATAACTTTATCCCCGGCCCTGAAAACCCTGCTTAAATGCTCAATCTCATTGCGACCCTGCCCGGGCGGGTTAAGAATTTCCTGAAGAATGCCATTCAGACTTGCAGCACCGAGTTTTCCTCTGTTCATAGGGGTCAAAACCTGAATATCGTTAACCGGATCATATTGAAACCTTGCCGGGAGACTCTTTTGAACAACGTTTTTCAGAAGCGCAATTACCTTGTCAGGCTCTTCAGCCGCAACAAAATAGCAGTCAGACTGGTTTTGCCCGTCAGGAACCAACAACTGAGGCATCTGCCCATGGTTGATCAGATGAGCATTCTTTACGATATTTGAGCTTTCGGCCTGCCTGAAAATAGTATCGAGGGTAACAACCGGCACGGCTTTTGAGCTGATAAGTTCATTTAGAACGAGCCCGGGACCTACCGACGGCAGTTGATCGGCATCGCCGACAAGAATAAGAGAGGCATGCTCAGGAACCGCCTGCACCAGGCTGTAAAAAAGATTCATATCGACCATTGAAGCCTCATCAACAACCAGGGTGTCGCAGTCAAGGGGCAGTTGTCTGTTGCGTCTGAAGCCTTTTTCCTGTGGTGAATATTCGAGAAGACGGTGAATTGTAAGGGCAGCAAAGCCTGACACCTCAGAAAGCCTTTTAGCAGCCCTGCCAGTTGGGCTGGCAAGCAAAACCCGGTTGCCCATGGCTTTATGAGCGCTGACAACGGCCTTTAAAGTAGTTGTTTTGCCGGTGCCCGGCCCACCGGTTATAATGACGAAACTCTTTTTGAGTGAAGTTTCAACAGCCAGCTGCTGTATTTCGCTGAGATGAAGCCCATGTGAAGCCAGAGCTTCTTCCAGCACCGAAATTATCTTTTCACGTGGGACTTCACGGTTTCTTGCAGCCAGTTTCTTCACAAGAACTGCGCTGCCCTCTTCAGCCCTATAACTCGTGGGCAGATAAAAAAGCTGTTCTTGTCTGAAATCACGAACGACAATTTTCTTTTCAGCGGCGAGTTCCCGTAAGGCAGTCGTTATATCATCATCCTCACCAGATCCCAGCATTTCACCAGTCATTCTCAACAATTCTTCTTCTTTGAGAAAAAGGTGCCCGTCTTTTGTAATTGTGCTCAGTAAAAACAAGATACCTGCTTTTACCCGGCGCGGATCATTGCCGGTTATTCCAAATTCGGCCGCAATGCTGTCAGCCTTTTTAAAACCCATTCCGGGAACTTCATGTGCCAGAATATACGGGTTTTCAGAAACCTTACGCACTGCTTCACGGTCATATTTACGATAAATTCTGGTCGCGTAAGCCGGCGAAATTCCGTGGCCCTGCAAAAAAATCATTATATCCTGAATTGAACGCTGCAAAAACCAGCCGCTCGCGATTTTTTCGGCTTTCCCCGGGCCAATTCCAGGGCATTCAGCCAGCTTGTCCGGGCTATTTTCAATCACTTCAAGAGTTTCAAGACCAAAAGTCTCAACGAGCTTTCTAGCTGTAACAGGGCCAATTCCTTTAATCAGGCCTGAACCAAGGTATTTTTCTATTCCTTTGAGAGTTGCGGGCTTGAGTATTGTAAATTTCATCGCCTGAAACTGCATGCCAAAATTCGGGTGACAAGCCCATGTGCCATAAACCCGGATTTCTTCGCCCGGCTGAATGTAGCCAAAATTGCCAACAACGGTAACCCCCTGAGGATGCTGTCGGCTTGAGGCTTTTAACACATAATAACCGGTCTGTTCGTTACAAAAAGTAACCCGGTCGATTGTTACGGTTATACATTCGTTTTCCACGTCTGTAGTTATATCATTATTCAGCCTGATATTGAATAATCAAAGCCAATCTTGCCGAAGTACCCGGCAGGGTGTTTGACATTTGCAGGCTTCTAATGCTAATTTGCCGCCCATGCGCATTTTTTCCCGGGCCATATTTTTAATTATTCTGTTGAGTGCAGTCGTCTGGTTTCTTCAAACCGGCTCGCCAACAGCAAAACTCCCTGCGTCCATTTTCTTCGTTGTCTCTGCTGACGGGCCCGCCTCACCCGGTCAAGTTCAGGAGATAATTGTTAACGCATTCAGTCGGCAAAATGGCCTTTTAATAAAAGAATCGGCTCTGCAACTGACAGCCGTGCTCACATTTTCTCAGTCTGAAGATTTGAGCGAAATTTTTTGCGAAGAGAAACTGCAGCCGAACAATGACGGTTCTTACCAGTGCCGATTTTCGCTTCCCTCTTCTTTTAACGGTACAGCGACACTTTTATTGCTAGATTCAAGCCATAACAAAGTTTTCCAATGCCCTTTCGTCGTTGAAAACGATAACGCCCTCTTAGTGATTCCTCCCCCGACAAAAGTTCATCCAGGTAACTGGCTTTCTTTCAAGATTGCTTCAATAAACCGAAAAACTGCAGGCGGAAATTTCAAGATGCCGGTTCGGGTTAAAATGCGCACTCCCACGGGCGATCAAACCATTAACAGAATTGTTCATACAGACATTTATG
>JAQUZA010000036.1 GCA_028691595.1 Candidatus Rifleibacteriota bacterium | reverse complement strand
ATTAATCATCTGCTGAACATTGGCAATCGAATATCTTTTTTCCTTCATGCTTTTCCCCAATTATTAGTTTCCAGATAACTATCGTGTAGTTGGGGTATTTTCGTTTAGTTAATTTTTTTTCTTTTTTGTGAAGAAATCTGCAGAAACCAATACTATTTCTACCGCTGCCAAAGGCAGAGCGGCAAAACCACATGAATATTCAGCAGGAGCAAAAGCCGGAGGTTAAAAAAAGCCCGGCTCATTCATCGAGCTTTGTCAGATAAGTCTCGATGCCAGTGGCAGGGTCAATCAGTACCAGGGCATCATCAAGAAAATTTTCAACCTTGAAATCGTTCAACATATCGCCCTTATTAACTGTCTTATCGCTACCATTGAGCTTAACCTGGGCCGAACCTCCAGTGCCGGTCGAGATTATTTTTACCAGCTCAATCATCGGGGGGCTTGGCAGTTTAATCATTTCGACATTATTGATAACCGAACACTGATCGCTCATCCAGATCTTTTTATCTTTGGGGTGACAGCAGCTGATACTCATTGAAATCATGGTTCTTTTGGCAAAAATCGGGTCAGAGAGAGCACCAGCCTTGGTAACATAAACGCCCTTCATCGATTTAATCTCGTCATAATCTATTAATACTTCGCGAACATGAGTAACCAATTCTTTACTGCGAATTATCGGTATTGACTTATCAAAAGTTCTGTTGAGGGCAAAGGCTCTTGTAACAGGTGTAGAACGGGTATCGTAGGTTTCCTGGTGTTCATCCATGTGGATGGCACCTAACCCGGAAGTACGATAATCGGTCGCGGGGCGAAGAACAATGTGAATCCAGGTTATGGTTCCGGGGGTGTAACCGGTTTCGTAATCACGTTCAGGCTCACAAATGGGAAAATACATGATGGTCTGCTCGACAAAAGACGGCAGAACTGCCCCCGAACCACTGATAACCGAATGGAGTTCGTAGGCATCGCTCGGGTTGATGTCGAGTTTTCGCAGGCGCCCGCTTGAATCATATTCACGCCTTTCTTTGAAAGACATAACCTTTTCTTCGCCTGAAGAGCTTCTTATAAGGGTCGAAGGATATGAAGTCTGCTTCATTTTCATGGCAATCGCACGGGTAGAGTTGCGCAATTGCGTAATTGCCTGCTGAATCCAGAAGCCCTTTTCGGTTTCGCGGCGCGAATAGGTCATAACACCATTGGCCGAGCCAAATAAAAGGCTTAGCATGAGAACGGCCAGAATTATCTCGACCAGCGTCACCCCGAACCGGCTTCGAGCACAAGATGGCTGCATCATTTAATCCCTCCGGTGTATCTGGAGACGATTAATTCTTCAGTCAATTCTTCTTCATAAGTCTTGCCGCGGCCGCCATCTACCTGTGCTTTCACAGCAATTCGATAGCCATCCTGAACCATTTTCATCCGGTCATGCGAACCGAGCAGTTCAAGATTTTGAACAAGGTATTTGCCGCCATAGGGAAACTTTTCATCAGGGGCACTGCCAGGCTTGAAGAGGTCATAACCGACATTATTTTTACTGAAAACTCCCATCGCTGTTGGCGGGTAATTGGAGGAATCAATGTCTGCATAAGGATTGCCAGTGCCGTTTTTCGAGAAAAATTCATAGGTTTCTTTTGGCAGCAGGCGCAGCTGCAGTTTGGCGTGTTGCATACCTGACTGGGCAAGATAGTAGGCCTGCATCTGATAAACGGTCTGTTTGTTCTGGAAAGCCAGATTGGTATTCGAATGCAGCATGAAGAACAAAATAATCGCGATTGAAAACGCGAAAAACAAAACCACAACTATCGCTACACCTGTTCTTTTGTTCATCTGGTCAACCTTCCAGGTCAGATTTAAACCCGACCAGAAAAATACTTTTGGCAAAAGGGTCTTTGTCAGGGTCTCTATTTTTATTATTAGACCATTTAACCTGAACAACGATCTTTTTTATGAGGTTAAATTTATCATCTCTTTTTGAAACCAGCTGGTTGATCTGGAATTCATGGCGATCAAGAGAACCCGGTATTGGAATTGAAAAAACCACCGGATTTGCCGAGGTAGAATCATAATCAAGATCGACAACCTTGGCGCGAGCACGGTATCGGAAGCCCTTCCGGCAGACAAAAAGACCGTTACCCTTAAACTCACCGGCAACCGAGCTTCCGTCTCCGAACATTTTCGGAACCGCACGGCTTATCAGGCCGCCGACTCCGGAGTCTGTCTCTTTGGTAACACTGTTGTAGGCGGTAAACCCGCAAGGGTTGCCGTCTTTGATCGCCCACCACGGCATCTGAAACATCAGGGTGTCCATGATGAACTTTGCCCGGGAAATAGCTATGGTCTCGGTATAAAATTTCTCAGTATCGCGAACTGCCCCGGTAAGAAAAAAGAAAATGGGAAGGAAAATTACACCGAGAATGAGAAAAGCGATCATCACCTCGATAAAAGTGATTCCATTCCTGTTTTTTATTCTAATCTTCTGCATTGGTCGTCTTTCAAGTTAAGAATAACATACGCAGGCTTAAAACTCAGCAACAAAATAAAAAGCCAGGAGAGCTTTTTCCCCTGGCTTTTTATCGATCTTTTCGGGCAATATCAACAGGTCATTTAATTTTCACCGGAACGAACATCACCTGCTGATTGCCGGCGACATCGGTTGCATCAAGATACAGATATGGAGCCTCGGGAAGTTTGAGCTTACTCAGATCAAGGAGTTCGGCATTTTCGGGGCCAACGGGCGATGGAACGCCGCCAGCACCGTTACACAGACCAAATTTCAGCTTGCTGTTATCAAGCTTGTAGTTATCGCCGCCGATTACCCTGATGGTTAATTTGGCATCGGCTGCAACAGTAAGTGCACCCTGTTCAGGCCTGACAATCATGTTGTTTCCGAGTTCAAGGCCTTGAATCAGGACATCCTGGTCGGCGGCATTGAACAATGCGCCACTGAGAAAAACATCGGCCTGTTTGGGCAGCGGATATTTATCGGGCGGGTTTTCGACCGGCCAGCAGGCACCGCTTGGGCCGTTTTCCACACTGATTTCAAGACCGCAGAGAGGCGGAGTGATATCCAGAACTCTCACATCTTTTGCACCGCTCGAATTTGCGAAGGTGCTCTTTTTTCGGCCGGGTTCGGGAAGGTCATAACGCATCTTTCTGGCAATGTGACAGGTTATGGCACCTTTGCCGGTGGGCATTGTCGGAATAATGACCATCTGATTAGCTGCCAGCGGTTCGCTAACAGAAGCCATATGGTTCTTATTCTTTTCCCAGTCGATGAAGAACCAGGAAATTGCAGCATTCTCTACCCATTGCGGGTTGGGAATCTGCTGACCCTTGTATTCGGTTGGGGGGTCTGCTTCAAAAACCGCTGTATCGGCTACCACAACCAGGGGAACATCTTCAGTAAGAGTTGCAGGTATGGCTTCGCCGTTTTCAGCGTAGATTTTAAGAGGGATTACCGGGCTGATGTCAACTGGATAAGGGCTGATCTCAACACCCTTAAGCCAGGGAGTTTTTTCGAGGTTGGCAGGAGCCCCGGTCTGGGGCTCCTGAGCTGATACCATCGAACCGAGGGCGACAACAGCAGAAAACAAACAGATAAAAGTCTTTTTCATGGCTTGAACTGTTAACATCTCTTACTGATTTCTGCCACCTTCAAAGGATGCCTGGATATCTACGACATAGAGGGGGGTTCTGACGGTGGTCAGGTTGCCTGACTTGTCGCTACCCTTGGCTACAAAGAAATATTCGGGCTGATCTTCATAATTATCACGGGGGAAGTTAGGAACACGGAACAGGTAGCTGTTGCCATCTTTTTCAACTTCAGTGCCATCGGCCTTTTCGATTCTGCAGGCAACTTCGCCGGCTTTGGCGCGGTTATCGCCATTGTCTACGGCCATAGCGGCAAAAATGAAAGGCACGTTGCGTCTTACAAACACACCTTTAAGAGCGCTTTTTTCGCCACCGGCAACATGAACCTGGCGGGTCATGGTTTCTTCATCGAGGGTTCTTGAATCAACGGCCTTACTTTCAAATTTGGGAGCGCCGCGTTCATTGAAGAGAGCACCAGCCACAGACAGTCTGGCAGTTTTTTCAAATGGTACTCTGTCGCGTTCGGTTTCATCACCTTCATCGATGAACATATAACTGGCTTCTGCGTAGTCATCAGCGTTGGTCGAGAAAGGGCGACCAAGAGTCGAAATGATTTTATCCATCATTTTACCCTTGAGTTCCTGTTCGGTGGCGGCCATATCAACCTTACCGGCACCTTCCTGGAAAGCAACCCAGAGGTCAGGTGAAGTTACATCATGAACCTGAACACCCATTGACTGCTGAGCAGTAACGGTCTTGGTTTCGGTTTCTGTGTTGCCGTTTTCATCGACCAGGGCAGTATCGGTTTCGTCGCCGCCAGCTGCTTCTTCTTCATCATCGGTAGGATCGTCACCTTCGCCGATAGCTTCGTTATCGGCACCTGAGGAACTGGCCCCAACCTGACGGGCACCACTGTTACCAATCTGATATTCGCCCGGGGCATAAAATTTGCCGCCGTCAGCTGCCATATTGGTATTGGCTGAAGTCAGAGTTTTCCAGTTGCCGTCAGCATCTTTTACCTTGGTGTCCCAGGTGATGTTGGGGTCTGATTCGAATTTTGCACCATCGGCGAGTTCAGCAGCATCTTCTTTGTAGATAAGAGAATGCTCGTGTTTTTCGTAATAAACGTCTTCAAGGCAGTGCACCAGACTGCTGTCAGGGTCGCCACCGCGGAACGTTGCCGGCATAACATTGTCTTCAGACTTCATGCCGAGGGTCATGTCAGCGTTATCGGGAAGAACTGATTCTTCGGAAGGCGCAGTCGTTTCGTCGCCTGAGGCCGCAGCGGCTGTTTCATCAGCAGCGGGCGCAGTTGTTTCTTCGGCAGTAATCATTACAGAAAAAGAAAAAAGCACAGCAAGAACCATCAAAAACCCGGTAATTTTTTTCATATTTCCCTCCCGTGGGTATACGCGATCAATTTCCTGACCTTCTGGCAAACTTGAACGTTATGCCAATCATATCACTCTAAAATCTATACGCAAAATAAACACCCTGTGTTTCAAAAAAATACAGATCTTGCTGATTTTTTTCAAAACCGCGACTTCAGCTTCTTAAAATTTAACTCTCTTGACCAGTCTGCTACAGTGCCAAAACGGTAGTATTATTTTATTTCCGGTTAAAGTATTATAAGCGAATGCCAGAAATTAGTCCAATTTCTTTTTCAAGCAGCTTCAGTTTCGGTTATGGGGCAGTTTCGCCAGCACACATGGCCGAAACCCTTAAAAATGCCGGAATCTCAATTCTGCCTTTGACCGATGAGATGACTTTTGCAGGCCTGCATGAAGCATTAAAAGCGGCCAGAACCAATGACCTGCATTTGCTTGCCGGCATCAGATGTTCACTGAGCCCGGCTGCGAACCTGCTCTTTTACCCTGATGATCGTTCAGGCTTCTCGAGCCTGAATCGTTCTGTTTCGTTATTTCATCGTCTGAAAATTGAAAAATGCAGTGTCTTACCCGAAATCAGCAGGTGGCTAAGACTGAATGGCAGGGGGCGAATAATTATATCAGGGCCCGTGGCACTCGACGCAACTGAACAATTGCTTTCAACCGGTTGGCAATGCTTTCTGGCAATTCAACCAGGCTTTTCGCTGCAGGCACAAAGTCAAATTATCGATTTTGCTGGAAGGTTGTCGATTTCGCCAATAATTGCCCCTGACCTTCTGCTTGCCGGTAAGGCTGACGTAAATCTGATAAGGCTGGTGCGCTCAATTAGGACCGGCAGTCTTCTTTCAGACATACCCCTTCTCGTTGCCCAGAGCCCCGGCGACCTGTCGAGATGCCTGGAACTGGCAAAAAGGTTTCCAAATGCGGCCCGGGCGAATCTTCAGTTTGCCAGACAACCTACCTGGATTCCTGAAGAAGGGCCTCTGCACATGCCTGAATTTTTTCCAACAAGAGCAGAATCATGCACGATGCTGCGCAGCCTCGCTCTCAGCGGTCTAAAGCGTCGTTACAATTCCATAACCCCTGAAATCCAAAGCCGTTTTGAAAATGAGTTGCAGGTTATCGCAAACCTGGGCTTTGCAGATTACTTTCTGGTAGTCAATGACATCACTTCCAAAGCAAGAGAACTCGGACATCGGGTCCTGGGACGTGGATCAGCTGCCAACAGCCTGATCAGCTATGTTCTCGACTTCACCCAGGTCGACCCGATCAAGCACCAGCTCTACTTTGAGCGTTTTCTCAATTCTGCCCGCAAATCACCTCCCGACATCGATCTTGATTTTTCATGGCGAATAAGAGACCAGATTTACGAACACCTGCTGCAACGCTGGGGAGAAGAAAAAGTCGCCATGATCAGCACTCATATCAGCCTCAGAGGGCGTGCAGCCCTGCGCGAAACCGGCAAAGCGCTGGGCATAAAAAAAGCTGACCTCGATGCAGCCACCTCATTGGTCGGACACTCATCACTGGCAGAGTTTCTTTCCGATCCGGCAAGGCAGTCACGCTACAATCTTCCGGCTGAACGTCTTGAAACACTCAAGCCACTTTTCGGGCTTGCATCGCAAATTGAAGGCCTTCCCGTCCATTTTTCGATTCATGCTGGAGGAATCGTAATTGCGCCCGGATCAATTTACGATTTCACCCCAACAATGCCGTCAAGCAAAGTGCTGCCAATCACTCAGCTCGAGATGCATGGCATAGAAAAGTTTGGGCTGGTTAAACTTGATCTGCTTTCGCAGCGTTCGCTAGGCGTTTATTCTGACCTGGTAAAACATCGTGAAATTTCGCCGGCAACAATTAATGATTCTGATGAAAATAAGCCATACCAACCACCTTCTGATCCTGAAGTGATTGAAAAAGACCCTCTGGTTGCCAATGCTCTCGCCAAAGGCCTGACCATGGGAGTTTTTTATATCGAATCTCCCGGAATGCGTGGCCTGTTGGAAAAACTTGCCTGCAACAATTACAAAGGCCTGATTGCCGCAAGCTCAATAATCAGACCGGGCGTTGCCGAAAGCGGTATGATGCAGGAATATATCAGGCGACATCACCACCCTGACGGTTGGAAACCACTCCACCCGGCCATGGGCAGCCTGCTGGCAGATACCCACGGGGTCATGGTCTATCAGGAAGACGTAATGAAAGTTGCTCACCATATTGCCGGTTTTACCCTTGCCGAGGCAGACATGCTCCGTCGCGCCATGAGCGGCAAAGAGAGAGACCCAAACAGGATGCAGGAAACCAGAACCCGCTTTATTGAGGGAGCTGCAGCCCATGGTACAGACATTAAAACTGCCGGGGAAATCTGGCGCCAGATAAGCAGTTTCTGCGGTTACGCATTCTGCAAAGCTCACAGCGCATCTTATGCTGTTTTATCGCTTGAGCTCCTCTGGCTCAAGCTACATTTTCCGGGTCAGTTCATGGCAGCTGTAATCAATAATGGTGGCGGTTTCTACGGCACCCAGGCCTATATCTCAGAGTCGCTGCGCCTGGGGCTGCAAATTCGTCCCCCCGATATAAATCAGAGCAGTATGGAGTTTACCTGTAGCGACAATACTCTTTTAACCGGTCTGAAATTTATTACCGGATTGCAGCTGAAAACCATCGACAAAATTCTCTCGCAGCGGCTCGTCAGAAAATTTTCCTCGGTAGCTGATTTTGCCGGGCGGATACAACCTGCCGCTGATGAGCTCGATGCTTTGATAAACAGCGGAGCAATGAGCTGTTTTGGCTCTCAGGCATCAATTCGCTGGCACATAAAATTGTCCCCAGGCAACAGCCTTTTCTGCGAAGAGAATCCATCTCTTCCACCTTTGGCCGCACAGGCAGATACGCGCGAGAGGCTCATCCTTTCAGAAATGAGATCTCTCGGTTTCAGCGTTTCCGGACATCCTCTCGAAATTTTCCGCAGACCAGAGGGAGTTTGTAATGCCGAGAAACTCAGACAAATGGCCGAACGCCGGGTCAAAGTTTTCGGGTTGTTGATTGCAGCCAAATCGGTTACAACATCAAGGGGAGAGCGTATGAAGTTTCTCACCCTCGAAGACCAGACAGGCCTGATAGAAGTGGTAATGTTTCCGGCGGCCTGGAACAGGAATCAGTTACCGTTTAGCCATTCTTCGGTGCTGGAAATAACCGGCCGGGTAAAACTAGACCAGGGCGCGATAACAGTGCACGGCGAAACGATTAAACTCCATGAGAGCACCATTTAATGAGTCTTGACTTGAGGGTTAGAATAAAGTAATATTGCCGAGCTTCAGCACTTTAAGGAGTCACATGAAATCACTTAGAAAAGCTGTGATCTCAGGCACAGGAATCAGCCTGCCCCAGAAGGTTGTAACCAATTTTGACCTTGAAAAAATGGTTGACACCACTGACGAATGGATTTTTACCCGCACAGGCATTAAAGAACGCCGAATGCTGTCTGAAGGCGAAACCATGCTCGATCTGTCGATACCGGCCTGCAAACAGGCCATTGAAAACGCCGGTCTTAAACCTGAAGACATCGACCTGATCATCTTTGCCA
Source organism: Candidatus Rifleibacteriota bacterium (assembly GCA_028691595.1). GTDB lineage: Bacteria > Muiribacteriota > Ozemobacteria > Ozemobacterales > Ozemobacteraceae > Rifleibacterium. Next base: position 4,976 of record JAQUZA010000036.1, on the reverse strand, counting down.
CTTTTTCACCTGACTACCAGGTGCCTTCAACCGCCTGCATGCTCCAGGACAGACTGGGCTGCACGCGCGCCGCAGCTTTTGACCTGCAGGCTGCCTGCACTGGTTTTGTTTATGCATCTTCAGTTGCCAGCCAGTTTATCGCCACCGGCGTTTACAATAATATTCTGGTAGTCGGTGGCGATGTGACCACACGCATTCTTGATTTTACCGATCGCAATTCATGTGTGCTGTTTGGTGACGGTGTGGGTGCCACCGTTTTTTCTCCGGGCTCCGCAGACGAAGGAGCGTTCGACGTTATTCTCGGTGCTATCGGCAGTGGTGCCGAATACATAATGATTCCCAATGGCGGGTCGGCAAGTCGCCCCACTTTAGAAACAATCCAGAACCGTGAACATTACCTGAAAATAAATGGCAAAGAGGTCTTCAAGTTCTCGACGAAAATTGTCGGAGATATGATCGAAGATCTTTTGCAGCGCAACAATCTGACCCTCGATGACGTAGCGCTTATTATTCCACACCAGGCCAATATCCGCATTCTTGAATCAGCTGCCAAACGCTTCAACTGCCCCCTTGACAAGTTTTATTTCAACATTCAGCGCTATGGAAATACCGTTGCCGCTTCAATTCCGATTGCAATGCATGAGGCCCTGCAGGAAGGGCGCATCAAGCAGGGCGATATCATATTGATCGTCGGCTTCGGCGGTGGGCTTACCTATGGCATAATGCCATTCCGCTGGGGAAGCTACACCACTCCCAGAGTTTGATTTTTTTCCGTCAGCATAAAAAGCGGCCCGGTTGATCAGATCAACCGGGCCGCTTTGCTATTGTAGCCACTGCACCACTGGCGACTTAATTACAGACTGAGACCAAAAGGTTTAATGGCCTGGTCAAGAACACCATGCAGATGTCCGATCAGAATTCCATAATTCGTTATTGGAACCCCGGCTGCATGGCAGGCATCGATACGGGCAAGTATATCGCGACGGTTGGTCATACAGCCGCCACACTGCACCACCAGATCATATTTCTGAAGATCTTCCGGGAAATTAACGCCCTGACAGAAGTCAAATTGAACACTCTCGCCATATTTCTGCCTGATCCATTTTGGTAGTTTGACGCGACCAATGTCATCTTCCATCTGATGGTGAGTACAAGACTCAGAAATAAGAACTTTTGCCGCAGCGCCTTTTTTATGCAAAGCGGCAACACCTTCTACATAGGCCGGCAAATCACCCTTGTAACGCGCAAACAATACAGAAAAACTAGTAAAGGCAATACCCGGAGGCAAATCTGCCGCCACTTTAAAAAAGACCTGAGAATCGGTGACTACCAGCACAGGTGGCTCACGCAAAACTGCTACTGCTGCCTTCAATTCGGTTTCCTTGACCACCATTGTTATGGCATCGGCATCGAGAAGATCTCTGATGGTTTGAACCTGCGGTAGAATAAGCCGGCCCTTCGGCGCTGAAATATCGATTGGAGTAACAAGAATGACAACTTCGCGTGGTTTTATCAAATCGCCGACAATTACCCCTGAATCAAAACCCTTCAGGCCATCCTGCATCTTCTGAGAACGCAGTTCGTCGATTCCTGCGCGTGTCAACGTGCTGACAAGGGCAATCTCGACTCCGTAAGCAGCGATCTCCCGGCGCAGACTCTCTGCAACCGGGCCAGTTTCGCACTTGTTTACCACAACCAGAAACTGAATTTTATGCCGTTTGAGCATTTCAAGCAATTCTTTTTCTGACTCGTGCAGATGGGCCGCCGGCTCAAGAACAACCAATGCCATATCTGTTTTTTTCAGCACTTTAATGCTTGCTTCCACTCGCAGTTTTCCAAGTTCACCCACATCATCGAGCCCGGCTGTATCAATCAAAACAACCGGCCCGAATGGCAGCAGTTCGATGTTTTTATAAACAGGGTCAGCTGTCGTTCCGGCTGTGGCTGAAACCAGAGCTATCTCCTGGTCAGTCAGGGCATTGATCAGCGAAGACTTGCCGACATTACGCCGGCCGAAAATTGCAATATGTGGTCGGATTCCACGTGGTGTCGCCTGCATTGTTACCAACCTTTCATGTTTGTGCCGAATGAACTGATAAACCAGTCTGCAGCAATTCTTAAAAAGAAGACTGCTCACATTCGTTCCTAAATTTTTTCATCCATCGATTCAGCATGCCAGTATTAAAAACCAGACTGAAGTGTCTGAGATTAGCTAACCAAAGGGTCGGCTGATTGTGAAAATTTACACAACCATTTTATTATCAACTATTTCGCCACAAATTTCCAGCAAAATCTTTATTCAGGGATGTTTCATTCTTATTGCCTGCATTGCCAGGCTTTATCATGGTCGCGGTTATTCTGACTTGCTGGTATAATTTTTACATGAGATGATTTATTTGCCTTACTAAATATTAGATACGAAAGGCAGCAGGAGGAAACAATTCATGGCAATTATTGACACCCCCGAGGAAGTCTGCTTGTGCGGAGGAAAACTGAATTTTGTCCGCGATTCCCCAAATCATGTGTGCGGTCAGTATGCCCCTCAGGATGAACTCTGGACGTGCCCCTTGTGTGGAAAGTTCTATGTAAAAACCTGGCACCCGGACAACATTGATTATTACACTGAAAATGCCGATTATGATGCCCACTTTATCGAATTGAAATCTGACAATCGTTTGTGTGTATTCTGCAATGGTTTTCGTACCTCAGAGAAGCCCGTCTTTGAAAGGCAACCAGTATGCGTAGCCTGCTTCATTACAAAAGAATGGGAGGCATTGCATCGAAGAGGCAAAGTTAAAAACTCATCACCATCTGATGAGGAAATGAGCGAGTTTCTGGCAGGAATACGAGCGATTGAAAACGATTACTTCCTGGAGGGCCGTGATAAAATCAAGCCATTTGCCGATGCAGGCATCTCGCTGGCTGAGTGCTACTTTGGTGAGTTATGCGAGAATGGCCCGGCCGAAATAAAAAATTATGATCTGGCTTTTGAATTTTATAATCGTGCCGCCCGGCAAAAGTTGCCCTACGCTTTTTTTCGCATCGGGAAAATTTTTGCGAATGCTTCTGGCAGAGACGTTAATTACTCTGAGGCCTATAAATGGTTTAATCTCGGAGCTTTTTTCGGCGACCTGGCCAGCGTTAAAGCAAGGGAATCTATCTCTAAAAAGCTTTCACAGGATGAAATACTCAAGGCCCAGTCAGATTCTTCGCTGGAAATAAAAAAATCCTGGCATTCCAGTGACTGCCGTTTGAAGATTTTGGATAACCTCAAACGAAGCCTTGGAGAGCTAGAAGGCACCCTCAGATTCGCTGAAATTCTTGAAGGAAAGGAGTGTCATATCTTTCTTCTGGATTACCAGGAATCAGAAACTTTTTATCGGAATCTTGCTGGAGATGGGTTTCCTCCTGCAATGGCACGGCTTGGTGAAAAACTCGCTCTGGGCTTAGGGGTAACAAGCAATCAGGAGGAAGCTTCTGAATTACTGATTCAGGCTATTTCGCGAGGGAGCTTTCAGGCTATCGAATTCTGCTGGAATTCGCTGATTGAGGGCACCAAACTGAATATTGACAAAGACTGGCTTAAAGAGCGTTTTATGGCGGCGATAGATTCAGCAAATACTCAGGCCATTTTCACCTGGGGAATTCTAAATCAGGATGGTAAAGGGATCGCGAAAAACCCGGAAGAAGCTCATAAATGGTGCAATCTGGCACAATATCTTGGGTTTCATCTACCATTTCCAGGCCCATTCGAAGCACTTGAAAAATCTCTGAGTGTTGAGGGCGTTGAACGAGCCATAAACAGTGCCCAGGAGTGGCTCGAAAGTCACCAGGGAAAAAACCAGAATATCCGCAGGCTGATTCGCAGTTTTCGCCAGAGAGTAATGACCGAAGGTAATCAGAAGTGGCTTCCCCTTGGAGAGCTATTTTTAACAGGTGCTCAAGGCTATCTACGCAACCCGTTTCTTGCCAGTGGTTGTTTTCAGCTTGCGCAAAAAAGTGGCGATGTTAACTCCAAACTTCGTGTTGAGGCCCTGAGTAGAATTCTACCCGATGAAGTGACACAAAAATCACCTGGCCTGGCTTTACAGATGGAAATGACCGGAAATCTACCAACTTTAAGAGTATCTGAAGCAAAATCCTGACCGAGGCTTCAATTATTTCACCATATTAAAAAGCAGTTCAAGGATTTCTCCGGCTACCGGCAAAATAATAGATTCACAGTGAAGCCGCCTTTAAAAGGTCCCATTCAATGGCATAACAGCCAATTCTTTTTTTTAAAAACGTGTAAAATAAACCGGCAGACATATGAACGCTCGAGCGCCCACACGCCTGCCGGAATTTAAACGGTTCGATCAGGGAAGAATATTAATGGAACCGATGTAAGGAACTGCATTAGCAGCTGAAACAACGACCATGGCTTCACCTGAAGCAGGAACAGAACTGAGGTTGATTACAGCATAGCCTTCGGCGCAGACATAACCGGCACCAAGAAGATTATTTTCGTGGCTGATACCAACATATGAACCAGCGGGAGCGTTAACTTTGACTGAAGCAGATCTTGCACTGATTTCTTTGTCAAAGCTGACACGAAGATTTTTAGGCTGACCCATGTAGGTCTTCAGTGAGGGGTCACCCATGAGGAGATAGACTTCCCAGTAGTATTGTTTGCGGCTTGAAGTGGACTGTTCAACGGCGAGGTTGCCAGCCAGCATGAAACCGGCGTTAGAAGTGCCATTTCCTTCAAACATGGCTTCGAAAGCGCCAGGGCCAGTTTTTTCTTTGAGCGGAGGAACGCCTTCGTTGTTCGGTTTTACGATTGAATGCAGACCAACACCCCACCAGAAATCTTCATCCCAGTAGGTGCTGTTAGTGCCACCGACATAACCGATAGAACCGGCATCTTTGGCTCTCAGCCAGGCTTCACCGAAACACTGGCTGACTTCACATTTATTGGTCAGACAGCAGTTACCGAT
>JAQUZA010000534.1 GCA_028691595.1 Candidatus Rifleibacteriota bacterium | reverse complement strand
TATCAAAGGCTTTATCAATGGGGGCAACCCCTGACTCTCCCCCTGGCCGTGTTGCTGCAGCAATTACTCAGATACAAAAATATTTTGCCGGCGAAGAATATGATTTCAGGAAAATAAAAATCGATCCGGGAGACCTGCCACCTTTCAGGCGCAGACTTTACAATGAGCTGCAGAAGGTTGGACACGGCTGTACAGTCTCGTATAAAGCACTCGCTGAAATGTGCGAAAAACCAGGTGGAGCAAGAGCGGTGGGCATGGCTGCAGGAGCCAACCCGTTGCCGCTGCTGATTCCATGCCATCGCATCGTAAATGCTGACGGTGGTCTTGGTGGCTTCTCTGCCGCCGGCGGGGTTGAGCTTAAAGCTAGAATGCTGCGTCACGAAGGTCTTTGTGTTTTGGAAAATCAGCCCTTCAGGCTTTGTCAGCCCGCCCTGCTGAGTGATATAGATATCAGCAGCGCGATCACCTGCTTATCTGAATCTGATGCTGACCTTGGCAGATTTATCAGCATGGCACCAGCTTTTAACCTCAGGTGCGACAATCTTTCGTCACCCTTTCAGGCCCTGTTAGAGGCCATTGTTTATCAGCAACTGACCGGCAAAGCCGCAGCCACGATCTTTTCACGGCTGTTAAGGCTGTTTTCTGATGGAACAAGTGTCACACCCCTCGATATTATCAGAGCAAGCGACGAAGAACTGCGGTCGGCAGGCCTTTCTGGCGCAAAGGTCGCTGCGATACGCGACCTGGCAGAGTTTGCCGCTTCAGGTCGGCTGCCTGAGCTCAAGCATCTGCAGCGCATGTCTGACCGGGAAATAATCACCAGACTGAGCCAGATCAGGGGTATTGGCCGCTGGACAGTTGAAATGCTGTTGATTTTCAAGCTTGGCAGGGTCGACGTTATGGCAGCCGATGATTATGGGCTGCGCAAAGGTCTGGCTGTAATAAGAGGCGCACAGACTCTGCCTGATGCCAAAGAACTGGCACGGGAAGCCCTGCGATGGCGACCCTTCCGGTCAATTGCCGCCTGGTATCTATGGCGGGCCTCTGAGGCCGCAAAATTAAAAGCGGGTCAGGTATTATCGCTGTCTTGATTGAGTTTTTCGGTCCAGAGTTGATAACCTTGCTTGATGCGATTAAACCTGATCTGCTTCTGGTGAATCATTTCTAATGCCCCGGCCGATACGCCTGCAGGCTGCAGCGTCTGCATTTCCCGGCAGTGATTGATGTAGGCACGCTGAACTTCAGTTTCGCTGGCGGCTTCGTTGAGTTTAAGCAACCGATAGAATTCTTCGAGCAACATTTCGTCTTTGAGGCGCGCGGCATTACCGTAGTAATCAAAAGAGCGCGAGGCCATAAGCAGTGGTGCTTCGCTGCCCGGAGCCATCGCAAAGACGAAAATATCCGGCATACTCTCGTGCCCCTTGGGCCGCAGACCCAGAGATTGAATGAGAAAGCGCCAGATCGACGGTAACACCCAGCCGGCTTCGGGAATGAAAAGCTCGACAACCTCTTTAAACCCGGGGTGGGGCTTGATTATTCTGCTGGCGTGATAAACCTCATCGGTGCTGTCAGGGTTGCCGATGAATGGCTCAAATAGTTGTTCATGAGCAAGGTCAGCAATAAAGCCGCAAAGAAAGACCTCTTTGGGGATGTTGTGCTCAAGGTGCAGCTCAACTTCGATTTTAATTCCTTCGAGACCGCGCCGGCCTGCTACAAAACAGAGGTCGCTGATCTCTAAAGAACCAGAAGTATCATTTAAACAAATCTGCCGGAACTTCTTGTACCAGACCCCGAACTCAGACCATTTAAAGGGCAGAACTATTTTATCTATGACGTTCATGCCACCCTCCCTCTCTCCCTCTTTATTGTAACCGCATTTTTTCATTTTGGCAAAACACAACCAGAATGGCTTGTTCAGGTCTGTCAGGCAGGCAATAAACATGTTTTGCAACACATATAAAGGTTTTTATAGTACAATCAGGTATTCAAACGCGGAGGTTAACCGTGAAGAAACTTTCAGGATTCATTCTTATTTTTGCCATGTTGCTGCTGATGCCAGTTTTGCTACCTGCCGCCGGGTCTGCGCCAACCCTGCAGACCTCAACTCTCGGTGCCTTGTACATTGATGTCGGTCATCTTTTCTCTTTTTATGCAAATCAGGCCGCCGAAATGAACAAACCTGAAAATGCGGCAAATCTGGCTGAAATTGAGACTAAATTCAAGGGTTACACCAATCAGAACCTGAACCTTGGTGAATTTTTCAAAAAAGTCGACGAATTCGCCAGAAGCGCAATTTTTGTTCCCGAAGGCTCTCTCTGGTTCACCATCGACACCTCTTATCGCCCGACCCTGTCGCTCAAGGCAAAGATCAAACCTCTCGAATTAATTGAATTTATCGAACAGCACCTGGGGAAACTGCAACAAAAGCCTCTTAAGCGCGAAAAAGACCTGGTCGAGTATCGAATTCCTGCACCAGAATTCAGCATGATCGCGTCAATTCGACCCGATGGCGTTTATCTGCAGAGCGAAGGTGCAGCAAATGGCCCCGAAGACAAAGAAAAATGGGCAAATCTGAGCAAAAATGTCAGCAGTGAAGGCACCCTTATCGCCGCGGAGATCGATCTTAACGGCATCAAGAATCTGCTGGCAGGCAAAAGTGCCAACGTTCAGCATGGGGTATGTTTTTCGAATCTGAGAATGCTTTCTGCGGCCCTCGAAATGTACGCCATGGACAAAGAAACATCTCTTGAAATCCTTGACCAGAAACAACTCAAAACCGAACGCTATCTTGCTGATGAACTTGTCTGCCCAAATGAAGGCAAATATTCACTGAACAAAGAGGGTGAAGTGGTTTGCTCGACCCATGGCACAATTAAAAACCCGGTTAAAATTGAATCATTTATCAGCAAGGCTAATATTCCCGAACAGTATCGCCCCT